>NZ_VHLC01000122.1:0-24641 GCF_006547355.1 Myxococcus sp. AB036A
GGAGATGTGTATAGGAGACAGGTGGGGGCATGGGGGACGTGTACCGCGCTCGGGACAGGACGCTCGGGCGGCAGGTGGCGCTGAAGTTTCTTCGGGGCGCGGACCCGGAGCGGGCCATGCGCTTTCTTCGGGAAGCCCGTGCGCAGGCCCGCATCGACCACCCGAATGTCTGCAGGGTGTTCGACGCGGGGGAGTCCGGCGGCCAGGCCTATATCGCCATGCAACTCGTGGAGGGCGAGCGGATGGATGTCGCCGCGCGGCGTCTGCCACTCCTGGAGAAGGCGCGATGGCTGAAGGCGGCGGCGGAGGCGGTGGACGCGGCCCATGCGCTGGGCGTCATCCACCGGGACATCAAGCCCTCCAACATCCTGGTGCTCACGGGCGAAGGAGCGCGTCGTGAGCCGGTCATCATGGACTTCGGCCTCGCCTTCGAGGCCGGGGAGGGGCACGGCCTCACGTCCACTGGCGCGGTGATGGGCACGCCCGCATACATGGCGCCGGAGCAGGCCCGGGGTGAGCTGGAAGCCATTGACGCCCGCACGGACGTCTATGGCCTGGGGGCCACGCTCTACGAGCTGCTCGTGGGCGAGCCTCCCTTCACCGGCGCGACGCCGCTGGAGACGCTGAACCATGTGCTCCACGACGACCCGGTGCCGCCGCGTGAGCGCGTGCCGCACCTGGACGCCGACCTGGAGACGGTGTGCCTCAAGTGCCTGAGCAAGGAGCCGGCGCTGCGCTACGCCACCGCCCGGGCGCTGGCGGAGGACCTGGGGCGCTATCTGGACGGGGCGCCCATCCTCGGTCAGCGGCCCCGCCTGACGCACCGGCTGCGGCGCGCCGCGCGCAGGCATCGCGGGGTGGTGCTCGTCTCCAGCGTCTCGTTGGTGGGCATGCTGCTGCTCGCTGGCTTCGGGGCCCAAGCCTGGCTGGCGGAGCGGGACCTCCAGGCGCGGACGGCCTCGCGCGTCCGGCTGGCAGAGCAGTTGGGGCAGCAGGTGCAGGAAATCGAGGCCTTCGTGCGCGCCTTCCAGGGCCTGCCCCTGCACGACACGCGGCCTGAGCAGCAGCGCGTCCGGGAGCGAATGGCGCGCATGGGCGCCTTGCGACATGGCCTGGGAGACTTGGGGGAGGGGCTCGTGCGGCAGGCGCTGGGGCGGGGCCACCTGGCGATGCGTGACTTCAAGCAGGCGCACCGGGAGCTGACGCGGGCACGGGAACTGGGCGTCGATTCACCGGGGCTCCACTACGCCTTGGGCCGGGTGTTGGGGGAGCAGTACCACCTGGCCCTGGAGGATGTGCGGCGCAGCGGCGGCGCGGCGTGGGTGGCCGAGCGGCGGCATGAACTCGAGGCGCGTTACCTGACACCCGCGCTCGAATCCCTGGAGCGCAGTCGCGGCGTGGAGCTGGAGTCGCCGCGCTACCTCGAAGGGCTCATCGCGCTGTACCGAAGGGACTACGCGGGCGCGGAGCGGGCCGTGAGCGAGGCCATGGCGCAGGCGTCGTGGATGCCGGAAGTGCGGATGCTCGCCGGGGACGTGGCGCTCGCGCGGGCGATGGCCTTGCTGGAGCAGGGGGACTACACGGGCGCGCGGGCAGGGCTCATGGAAGCGGATTCCCGCTACCAGCAGACCGTGGAGCTGGCGCGCAGCGACGCCTGGGCCCACGAGGCGCTCGCGGAGGTGTGGCTGCAACTGTCGGAGCTGGACAAGCGGGAGGGGCGCCCACGCAAGGCCGCGCTGGACCAGGCGGAGGCCGCCGCGGACCGGAGCCTCGTGGCCGACCCGGACCGGGCCTCCGGCCACACGAAGAAGGCCCAGGTGCTGATGAACCAGTACCGCGCCGTGACCTTCCAGGGCGCGCCGGACGCACGCGGCGCGGATGCCCTGCTTGATGCGTGGACGGACGCAGCCTCGCGGGCTGGGACGTTGGAGCCGCGCAATGTGCTCGCGCACGACTCGCTGGGGTACAGCTACTTCATGCGCGGCCTGCGTCAGGCGCGCGCGGGCGAGGCGCCCGAGGCGTCCTGGGCACAGGCCATTCAATGGCTGGAGCGGGCGATTGAGCTGGAGCCGCACTACCCCTGGGCACTCAACGACCTGGGGCTCGTGCACCGCTGGTGGGGCAACTACCAGCGGGAGCACGGCGAGGACCCGCTTCCGGCCTACGCCGAAGCAGAGCGTGCCTTCCAGCGGGCCGTCCAGGGCGATCCGAAGTACCTCTTCGCCCACTCCAACCTCGCGGAGCTGAACGCCGCTCGGGCGGCCTTCCTGCTCTCCCGGGGGCGTGACCCGGAGGCCCATGTGCAGGCCGCGCTGGAGGCCAGCGCGCGCGCGCTGACCCTCGACGAGCGCTTCCACTCCGCCCACGACCATGTCGCCGCCGCTGAGCTGACACGCGCGCGCTACCTGTTGGAGACCGGCGGCGACCCGCGTCCGGCCCTGGCGCGGGCGCTCCAGGCGACGGAGCGCTCCCGTGGCGTCAACGCCCGGTCCGACCGCGCCTGGCTCCATGCGGCCGGTGCGCACCTGCTCGAAGCGCTCCATGCCCTGCGCGCGGCGGGCGACGCGAGCGTGGCGCTCGCCAGCGGGCAGGGCGCGCTGGAGGAAGCGTACCGGCTGAGCCCCACCTGCGCGGACTGCCGGAGCCTGGGCGCGGAGCTGGCGCTGGCGGCGGCGGAGCAGGCGCGGGGCAAGGGGCGCTCCAGTGCGGCCCTGCTGCGCAAGGCCCTCACCGAGGCCCGGCGGGCCGTGTCGCTCTATCCCTACTACGACAGCCACCTCACCCTGGCCCGGGCGGCCTGGCGGCTGGCGCGGGATACCGGCGCTCCGTCCGCCCTCGTGGAGGAGGGACTGGCGCAGGTGGAGCTCGCGCTGAAGCTGGACCCCGGGCTGCCGGAGGCCCACGCCGTGCGAGGCGCGCTGCTGCTCTTGCGTGCCCGGCGCCAGCGGCCGGCGGAAGGGTGGGAAGCGTCCCTCCGTGAAGCCGACGCGGCGTGGCGCCGCGCCACGGCCCAGGTCCCCTGGCTGAGCTGCTACGAGGGGCCCCTGGACAGCGCGGAGCAAGCCGCCCTGCGCGCTGCTGGGGCTCCGGACTCAGGGCTTTGATGGCTGCTCCACACCCGTCGCGAACCGCGCCTGGGAACTCCACCTGGGCAAGGGTCCACAGGCCGGCAACGTGAGGCCATTCTGGATGGGCACCCTGCTGCGCCGGTTCGCCAGGTTGAGGCACTCCGCGCCTCGGGGGCTCCACAGGGCCTCCAGGTATTCGA
This sequence comes from Myxococcus sp. AB036A, assembly GCF_006547355.1. NCBI lineage: Bacteria > Pseudomonadati > Myxococcota > Myxococcia > Myxococcales > Myxococcaceae > Myxococcus > Myxococcus sp. AB036A. The sequence goes on from NZ_VHLC01000122.1 coordinate 3,269, forward strand.
GCTCCTGGAGGTCGTTGTTGCTGTCACGCCCGAACCCGTGGGCATCGCGCCGGAGAATCTCCGTGCCGCTCACGGTGTAGCTGCCCGGGTCACCCTGGCCCACGAAATAGGCGGCGCGCTTGGCCTGGAGGCATGCGCCGTGGACGAACTCCCGGTCCGGGTCGGCCTGGAGCGTCTCGGGAGTCCACGGCTGATAGCCCCAGTTCATGCATGCGCCAATCGCGCCTGTCTCGCAGGCCACGGTGAGGGTTTCGTCGTGGGGCCGCACCGCGGCGTTCAGACCGTCGACCTGGCGCTGCGGGAGGAGGACGGACGCGACGTTCTGGTCCTCTGGCGCCTGGCACTGCCGCAACCAGACAGTGCTGGGGACGGGCCGGTAGCGCACGACGAGGCGGTTGCCGGACACGGGTTCGAGCGCCAACTCGTAGAGGAGGTCCTCCAGGGTTCCGGTGCCGTCCAGGTCCACCGGGAGCTTGAACCCGAACACCAGCCGCGACACCGGCTCGCCTCGCAGCTTCCGGGAGACGTCTCCACCGCGGACGGCGACGAAGAAGTCGCCGACGTTGCCGTGAATGGACTCCAGCGTCGGGTGCTCCCCATCAACGGGCTTGCCCGGATGCCGGAGGTGCAGGGGGAGCCGAAGCGTCTGGTCCTTCCGGTACATGGAGCGCACGTGCAACGCCACGCCCTCGGGGGAATTGACGAAGCCCTCCAGGCACGCCACCGGCGTCTTCTCGTGGAAGAAGCAGTAGCTGTGTCCCTCGGCGACATAGATGCCCAGGCCATTCGGGTCGGGGTCGCACTGTCCCGTCGGACAACTCCCGCCGCCGGACGGGGAGTCAGGGCGGGCGCCGGCGGTGGGGAGGCGGCAGCCCGCGGCGACGGCCAGCAGCAGCAGGCCCGTGAGCCAGGCGGGGAAGGTGTTGAGCACAGGTGTCTCCTCGAAGTGACGGCGGGTGCCGTGGTCCAGCCCCACGCCATAGCGAGGGGCATGCCAGCAGCGGTCCGGTCCAGTGCACGAGTCGTCAAGGCGGTGCGCCGCGGAGATGGGGGCCTGGATGGCACAGCCCGCAGGCACGGTGCCGTGTGCCAGTGGCACACGCGTAAGATGGAGGCACATGGAACACGACCGGTCGACCTTGCAGCAGAGCGACGCCAGGGGGCGAGGGGCGGACTCCGGCGAGTCCGCGGTGCCAGGCCTGCTACGCGTCCTGTGCGCTGGGAGCGCGATGGCCACGGCCCTGCCGCTCGACGGAGCGCTCTTGCTGGGGCGGGGCGCCGCCGCGTTGGGGACGGACCAGGACCCGCGGATGTCTCGCAGCCACGCACAGGTGCGGTACGACGGCCGCTGCTTCTGGGTCACCGACCAGGGCAGTCAGAATGGCACGTTCGTGGACGGGGCGCCCCTGGTGGCTGGCACGCCCCGCGAGGCCCAGCGCGTCATCCGGATGGGGGACTCGCTCTTCATTCCCTGTGCGGACGTCGGGCCGGTGGCCCGGCGCGGTGTCGTGCGGACGCGCGACTTCGTGCGGGGGCCCGCCATGCAGCAGTTGCTGGACGTGGTCGCGCGCACGGCGGAACACGGTTTCACGCTGCACATCCACGGGGAGAGCGGCACCGGCAAGGAAGGCGTGGCCCGCGCGTTCCATGAGCGCGGCCCGCGCGCGTCGGGCCCCTTCGTGGCCGTCAACTGCGCGGCCATTCCGCAGGGGCTCGCCGAACGGCTCCTCTTCGGCGCGCGGCGCGGTGCCTTCTCCGGCGCGGACGACGCGGAGGGCTACCTCCAGGCCGCGGACGGCGGGACGCTGTTCCTGGACGAGGTGGCCGAGCTGGACCTGGCCGTGCAGGCCAAGCTGCTGCGCGCCCTGGAGACGCGCGAGGTCCTCCCGCTGGGGGGCTCCAGGCCGCGGAAGGTGGACGTGCGGGTGTGCTCCGCCGGAAACAAGGACCTGCGCGCGCAGGTGGCCAGCGGCCGGATGCGCGAGGACCTCTACTTCCGCCTGGGCAGGCCGGAGGCTGACTTGCCGCCAATGCGCCGCCGCCCCGAGGAGCTGCCTTTTCTAGTGGAGCGCTTTCTCGAAGAGGGAGGGAGCCGCCTGCCCGTGCATGTGAGCTTCCACGAGGCTTGCCTGCTGCGGGCCTGGCCGGGCAACGTGCGCGAGCTTCGCGTGGAGGTCCGCAGCGCGGCGCATGAGGCGCTGCTTCATGCGGCGCCTCGCCTCGAAGCCAGGCACCTCAGTCTCACGGCGGGCACGGTCTTCGGCCCGCCACTCCCGGCGCCCGCCGCGGTGACTTCATCCACTTCTCAACAGTCTCCGGCCCGGGGCAAGCCGTTGGACGAAGCCGAGCGGGCGCGGTTGGAGGATGCGCTCAGGGCGAATGGCGGAAACGTCGCGGCCACTGCCCGGGCGCTGGGCATGCATCGCACGCAGCTGCGGCGCCTCCTGGAGCGCCACGGCCTGGCAGGCAGCGGGGAGGGCTGACGGGAGGGAATCTCCTCGGCTCCCTGTCCGGGCTCCCCTGGGACGGGGGGCGATTGAATACCGTTTCACCTCCAACGTCCCCCGCGGGGAGCGTTTCCCTGCACGCCACCTCGTCCTACCCTCGCGGAGGATTCGACCCACACCTGCCGCGGATGGTCGCGGCACGTGACGCCAGAGGCCTACACCGCGCCATGAACGCCCGCCTGCTGCTCCTCGCCTTTGTCCTGTCTTCGCCGATGCCGGTGCTCGCGGACGCCGTTCGAGTCTCCCTGGAAGGGCGCGCCGTGCTGGGGGAGAAGCTCCCGGCGCTGCTGGTCCACATCGAGGAGCCCATCGCGGGCTTCGAGGTGAAGCTGAAGCGCAGCGACGGCCAGGACGTGGAGGTGAAGGGCGGTGGGAGTCCGGGCCTCACGCGCCGCATCGAGCTGAATCAGCCGGAAGGCCGCTTCCGCTACGAGGGAGCGCTCACGGTGCGCTTCCCGGATGCGGAATCCGGCGTGATGCCGTTGTCTTTCGACACGGAGCTCTACGGCACGCTGAAGCTGGACGTGCGCAAGGAGGACGTGGACGTGGCTGCGCGCCGGCTGCGCTTCGTCCTGTCCCGGCCCGCGAAGCGCGCGGAGCTGACGGTGTTGATGGACACCGGGAAGAAGTCCTTCGAGGGCGAGGTGCCATTCAAGGGGGAGGCGGGAGGGACGCCACTGGAGCTGACATGGCCGGCGGCGGAGGGGCGGGTGATGAAGATCTCCCTCCGTGCGTTCGACACGGCGGAGTTCTACACGGGCGTCGACCTGTATCCGTGGCAGGTGGACATTCCGCACGAGGAGGTGAACTTCGCCTCGGGCCGCGCGGACATTCCGGCGGCGGAGCGGGGCAAGCTGGACAAGAGCCACGCTCTCATCGTGGACGCGCTGACGAAGTACGGTCGCTTCGCGTCACTGCGGCTCTACGTGATGGGCCACACGGACACCGTGGGGACCGCGGCGGAGAACCTGGACCTGTCGGTGCGGCGGGCGAAGAGCCTGGCGGCCTATTTCCGGAAGAAGGGGCTGCGGGTGCCCGTGTACTACGAAGGGCTGGGAGAAGAGGCCCCGGCCGTCGCGACGCCCGACGAGACAGCGGAGGCGGGCAACCGCCGCGCGGAATACATCATCGCAGTGGAGGATCCGGTGCTGCAGCACGCGCCTCGCCCTCCGCGGTGGCGGAAGCTGTAGCGCAGTCATCGAGGGAGAGGAAAGGACGCATGGACCGATTCCACCAGAAGGCATGGGCGTTGCTCGGGCTGGGGGTGCTGGGGAGCACGGGATGCGCGCACCAGGCGCGTCTCGCGGAGCGTCAGGGCGTGGAGGCTGAGAAGTGTGAGCTCGTGCACCGGCTGCTGCGGGAGCCGGTGCCGTCCCAGGTCGTCCGCGAAGTCGTCGCGGCCGGTCGCGATGAGCCCGCGCCGGTGGTGGTGTACGTGCGCCGTCCGGAGGAGGCGATGCTGGAGCGCTTCTTCTCCGGTGACGCGCCCAGTTGCGGCGACGCCACCTTCAAGGTGGTGCAGGAGAACGTGCTCGACGCGGTGGTGGTGTACCTGCAGGAGGTCCAGGGCGGCTACGCGTACGACGCGCGCCGCGCCAGCCACGACGAGCTGTCACTGGAGGGCAAGCCGCAGGGCCTGCTGAAGCGCAAGGGCCCAGAGTGGGTGGCCATCCCCGGACCTACTTGAACAGCTCCTTGCCACCATCCGCGATGAACTGCACCGCGATGGCGGCCAGGATGAGGCCCATCACCCGCTCGACGATGGCCACGCCGGACTGGCGCAGCACGCGCTGGATGAGCCCGGAGGCGCGGAGGATGAAGTAGCTGGCGACGAATGTCAGCACGACGGCGGCCAGCACGGGGATGGCGGAGACGAGCGTGTCGCCCTTGGCCATCAGCACCATGGCGGTGGCGATGGCGCCCGGGCCCGCCAGCAGCGGAATGGCGAGGGGGACGATGGCCACGTCCTCCTTCACCACGCCTTCCTGTTCCTCGGACGGCGTGGTGCGCGTCTCCGCCGGGCGGGCGCGAAGCATGTCCAACGCGGTGATGAGCAGCAGGATGCCGCCGGCCACCCGGAAGGCGCCCAGCGACACGCCGAACACCTTGAAGATGACGCCGCCGAAGAGGGCGAAGAACAGCATCATCCCGCAGGCCACCAGGCAGGCGCGCATGGCCGTGCGGCGCACCTTTTCCTGTGAGTCCCCAGCCGTCATCGCCAGGAACAGCGGGACGACGCCAATGGGGTCCACCACGAAGAAGATGGCCGACAGCGAGACGAGGAACAGTGACGCGTATTCCGGCATGACAGCCTGGGCTTACACCGTGAACCGCAGCTTCCACACCATGGTGAGAGCCTCGGCGAAGATTTTCTTGCTCATCTTGGAGTGACCCACGCGCCGGTCCTCGAAGACGATGGGCACCTCGCGCACGGTGAAGCCCTTGCGCAGCGTGCGGTAGGTCAGCTCGATTTGAAACGCGTAACCGGTGCTCTTCACCGAATCAAGGTCGATGGCCTCCAGCACCCGGCGGTGGAAGCACTTGAAGCCGCCGGTGAGGTCCTGGATGCCCACGCCCAGAATCGACCGTGCGTAGAGGCTGCCACCGCGGCTGATGAGCTGCCGCCCCACGCCCCAGTTCACCGTGCCGCCGCCCGTGACGTAGCGCGAGCCGAGCACCAGGTCCGCGCCAGCCTCGGCCGCATCCAGGATGCCGGACAGGTAGCGCGGGTCGTGGCTGAAGTCGGCGTCCATCTCCAGGATGTACGTGTACTGCTCGGCCAGGGCCCACCGGAACGCGGCGAGGTAGGCGCGGCCCAGGCCCTCCTTCTTCTCGCGATGGAGGACGCGCACGCGCGAATCCTGCGCGGCGAGCCCATCCGCGAGTTGCCCTGTGCCATCGGGCGAATTGTCGTCCACGATGAGGATGTCGACCCGGGGGTCGGCCTCCAGCACCGCCTGGACGATGGCCTCGATGTTTTCCCGCTCGTTGTACGTGGGGATGCAGACCAGGGCTGGGTTCATGACCCGGCCGACATATCCTAAACGCGGCCCGGGGGCAGCAGCTCCAGTACGGACTCCGCCGCCCGGGTGGCCGCGCCCGTCTCCCCCAGCCGGCCGCGCATCTCCGCCAACCCCTGGAGCATCTCCTCCCGGGGAGCACCGGGTATCCAGACGCGGCGGACCTCCTCGGCGATGCGCTCGGGCGTCATCTCCCCCTGGAGCAGCTCGGGGACGACGCGTCGGCCCGCCAGCAGGTTGATGAGGGACACGAAGGCCACCTTCAACATCAACCGGCCCACCCAGTACGTGATGAGTGACACCCGGTAGACGACCACCAGGGGGCGCTGCATCAGCCCGGCTTCCAGGACGGCGGTACCGGAGGCCACCACCGCGGCGTCACTGGCGCCCACGACCTCGGGGGCCCGGCCCTCCACCAGGATGGGCGTCACGCCACTGCCTTCGAAGCGGGAGGTGATCTCCTCCCGGTCGATGGTGGGCGCGAGGGGGACGACGACCTGGAGTCCGGGCCGCTCGGCGGAGAGGCGCTTCGCCGCCTCCACCATGTCGGGAAGCAGACGGCGGATTTCGCCCATCCGGCTGCCGGGCAGCAGCGCGAGCGTGGGGGCGTCCTTCGACAGCCCCAGCCGCTCGCGGAAGGCCGAGGCCGTATCCGGTGAGGGAACCTGCTCCACCACCGGACTGCCGACGTAGCGGGCGCTGACGCCGGCCTCCCGGTAGAAGTCCTCCTCGAATGGAAGGATGCAGAGCATCCGATCCACCAACCGTTTGATGGTGCGCACCCGACCCCGGCGCCAGGCCCAGATCATGGGCGACACGTAGTAGGCGACGGGGACCCCCAGCGCCTTGAGCTTCTTGGCCAGGCGCAGGTTGAAGTCAGGGATGTCCACCAGGATGGCGACGTCCGGTTTGCGCTCGGCGGCGGCCTCGGCCAGGCCCTTCAGGATTTGAAGGATGCGGGGAATCCGGGGCAGGACCTCGGTGATGCCCATGACGGACACCTCCCGGGCGTCGAAGAGCAGCTCCACTCCCTGGGCGGCCAGGCGGGCACCGCCCATGCCAAAGAAGGTGAGGTCGGGACGGCGAGCCCGGAGGGCGGCGACGAGCTCGGCGGCGTGGGTATCGCCTGACGCCTCGCCGGCGACGACGAGGATGCGGGGTGGATTCGTCATGTGAGAGTCGCGCATCGTACCTGATGCGGGCGCGGGTGAAGGTGTAGACTGTGGCCCCCTTGAAGACGCTTCTGCTCGCCGAGAGCCATCCCCCCACGCTCGAGCACCTCAAAGGCCTGCTCTCCCAGGCTGGGTACACCGTTCGCGCGGTGAACGATCCGGTGACGGCGCTGGAGCACTTCGCGGCGGACAACCCGGACGTGGTGGTGCTGTCGGTGGACCTCCCGCGTGTGGAAGGCGCACACGTGGTGCATCTCATCCGAGGCCACGGACAGGGCGGCAGGGTGCCCATTGTCGCCATCGACAAGGGCCACCTGGGGCGCGCGCGGGGTGTGAGCTCGGTGCTGGACCTCAAGGTGAACGCCTATGTCTCGGACCCGCTCAAGCCGGGCGAGCTGGTGCCCCGGCTGGAGTCTCTGGTGCGCGCGGCGCAGGCGGTGCAACTCACCGGGCTGGCGGCCACCTTGTCCCGGCCCGCCGTCAATTCAGGCGAGCTGAAGGGCCACCCCCTGCCGGCGCTGTTCCACTCCATCTATCGGCTGCGCCGGGATGGCGTGCTGGTGGTGGCGCACCGGGGCTTGAGCCGGCGCGTGTACTTCTTGCGCGGCGGGTCCGTGAGCTATGACTCCACGGCGAAAGCGGACTCGCTGCCTGGCTACCTGCTTGCCCGGAACGTGCTCAACCCGCAGCAGGCGCAGCGGGTGACGGAGGCGCTGGACTCCGGTCTGCGCATCGGCGCGGCGCTCGCGGACGCAGGCGTGGAGGCGGCGGGCGAGGAACTGCTGCAGCTCTTGCGCGACTACAACCGGGACGGGGTGGAGCGGGTGCTGGGGATGCGCGAGGGCCGCTACGCCTTCTACGCGGGAGACGAATTCACGTCGGAGGTCGCGTCGGTGGAGGTTCCGCCGCTGGCGCCGGTGCTGGATGGCGCGCGCCGCTGCTTCACCATGAAGGTGATGGCGACCGCGCTGCGGGCGCACATGGGCGACTACCCGGTGCGGTCACAGGAGTTCGGGCGCGACCTGCAGGCCATGGGGCTGGACACGGACGACCTGAAGATCGCCATGCAGGTCAACGGCCGCATCGCGCTGAAGGACCTGCTGGCGCACGGGCGTGGCGAGCTGCGCATGGCGTACTCGCTGCTGTGGTTCCTGAAGCTGACGGGTGGGGTGACGTTCTCCTCGACGCCCGTGGCCACGGGCACGGACGTGCTGTCCGCGGCGGTGCTGCCGGACCGGATCGCGCCGCGCAAGCGCAAGGCCCTGCCGCCCGAGACGGCGGCCTCGCTGCGTGAGGAAGCGCTGCGCATCATCACCCGCAGCTATTTCGGAGGGCTGGGGCTGGACATCGCGGCGGACGCGGAGGCGGTGGAGCGCGCCTATCACGAGACGGCGATGCGCTTTCACCCGGACACCTACGCCGAGTTCGACATCTCCGACCTGAAGGACCTGCTGGAGTCGGTGCAGGACCGGCTGTCCGCGTCGTACCGCGTGCTGAGCGTGGAGGAGAAGCGCAAGGCCTACCTCCAGTACCTCTTCAGCCGGATGGACGTGGGGCGGAACACGGCGGTGGTCGTGGATGCGGAAATCGCGCTGCGCCGGGGCGAGTCCGCCCTGAAGCGCCGCGACTTCCCGCTGGCGGCGAAGGCCTTCGAGGAAGCGGTGTCGCTCAATCCGGACGAGCCGGAGTACTACCCCTTCCTCGCCTGGGCCACGTACCGGATGCCCACGGGGGCGCCGGTGGTGCGGGCGCAGAAGGCCCAGCAGGTGCTGAAGAAGGCGCTGTCGCTGGGCCCGTACGTGGAGCGGTTGCACATCATCTCGGCCATCATCGACATGGACCTGGGAGACGCGCCCTTGGCGCGGAAGAAGCTGCAGCGGGTGCTGGAGTACAACCCGTACTCCCAGCTCGCGAAGGCGGCGTTGCGCAAGGTGGGACGCTAGCGATGCAGACGATTCTCTGGCGGTTGCTGCGCTATGCGCGCCCGCATTTCGGTGTGCTCCTGCTGGCCTTCGTCGGCATGGCGGCGGTGGGACTGACGACGGGAGCGTACGCGTATCTCACGGGCCCGGCGCTGCGCTTCCTGCTGTCGGGCGGTGAAGAAGGCTTCGCCAGCGCGCAGCGCGTGCCCTGGCTGGCGGACCTGCCTCGCGAGGCGGCCCTGTGGGGCTTCCCGCTGGTGATGGTCATCGTCGGCGCGGCGAAGGGCGTGGGGTACCTGGCGCAATTCTATTTCATGGGTCTGTTCGCGCAGCGCGTGGTGAAGGACCTGCGGCGCGACCTGTTCCTGCGCCTCACCGCGCTGTCGCCCGCCCAGCTCGCGCGCGAGCGGATGGGCGACCTGCTCAGCCGCTTCTCCTCGGACGTCAGCGCCGTGGAAGCGGCGGCCATGTACACGGTGGGCTCGTATCTGCGCGACAGCCTCCAGGTCATCATCCTGGCGGGCGTGGCGCTGGCGATGAGCCCCATGCTGGGCGGCCTCATGTTGCTGGTGATTCCGCTGGCGGCGCTGCCGGCCTCGAAGCTGACGCGCAAGGTGCTCAAGCGCACGCGGGAAGGCCAGACGCAGCTCGGCAACCTGGCTGGGCAGCTCCACGAAGGGCTGGGCGGTCTGCGCACCATCCAGGCCTTCAACGGACAGGCGGCGGAGCTGGCTCGCTTCTCCGCCTTCGCGCAGGCGCACGAGAAGGCGGTGGTGAGCGCGGCGTGGGCGCGCGGCGCGGTGCCGGGGCTGATGGAGGTGCTGGCCGCGGCGGCACTGGCGGGCGCACTGGCGTATGCGGCGAGCGCGCGGCTGATGGAGCCCGAGGCGCTGCTCTCGCTGCTGACGGCGGTCATCCTGGTGTACCAGCCGGTGAAGGACCTGGGCCGGGTGACACAGTTCGCGGTGCAGGCGGGCGCGGCGGGTGAGCGGCTCTTCGCGCTGCTCGACATGAAGCACCCGGTGGAGGACGCGCCGGACGCGGTGCCCGCGCCGACCCTGTCGCGGAGCATCCAGTTCGAGGGCGTGCGATTCGCCTATGGAGACCGGCCCGCGCTGGACGGCCTGACGCTGGAGCTGAAGGCGGGGCAGGTGACGGCGCTGGTGGGTGGAAGCGGCGGAGGCAAGAGCACGGTGACATCGCTGCTGCTGCGCTTCGAGCGGCCACAGAAGGGCCAGCTCCTCCTGGATGGTGTGGACGCGGACCGGTACACGGCGACGAGCGTCCGGGCTCAGTTCGCGCTGGTGACGCAGGAGCCGCTGCTGTTCCACGGCACGGTGCTGGACAACCTGCGCTACGCGAGGCCGGACGCCACGCGGGAAGAGGTGGAGGCCGCGGCGAAGGTGGCGCACGCGGATGGCTTCATCCGGGCACTGCCCGAAGGCTATGACACGCGCATCGGCGAGCGGGGCGTGGCGCTCAGTGGCGGCCAGCGTCAGCGGTTGTGCATCGCCCGCGCGGTGCTGGCGCAGGCGCCCGTGCTGGTGCTGGACGAAGCGACCAGCAGCCTCGACCCGGAGAGCGAGCGCGAAGTACAGGCGGCGCTGGCGGCGGTCCTTCCGGGCCGCACGGCGCTGGTGATTGCGCACCGGCTGTCCACGGTGGTGAACGCGGACGTCCTCAACGTGATGGAGGCGGGGCGCGTCGTCGAGAGTGGCTCGCACGCGGAGTTGCTCCAGCGAGGCGGGCGGTATGCGGCGCTGTGGAGGATGCAGACGGAGGGCTCTTCGGAGCGAGGCGCGGCGTGAGCGGATTGAGGGTAGCGGTGGGGAAGGGGCTCCGGGCCGTCCTGGGGTTGGCGCTGCTGGTCCTGGGGTACGTGGGTTTCTTCGCGCTCTCGGCGTCCGTGGCGCGGTACCCCGTGGTGCTTCCGAAGGACGGAGCGCCCCGGTGGGCGAGAGGGGCCTTCCACGTCCACACCACGCGTTCGGATGGGCGAGGCACGCCGGAAGCGGTGGCGGCGGCGGCGAAGGCGGCGGGCCTGGACTTCGTGGTGCTCACCGACCACAACGACTTCGCGCTCCGAGCGCCCGCTTACGTCCAGGGCGTGCTGTTGGTGCCCGGCGTGGAGATTTCGACGTCGGACGGGCACCTCGTGGCCTTCGGCATGTCGCGCCCGCTGGAGGGCATGCGCGCGTGGATGCCGCCGGGCGATGCGGTGCGCGCCGTGGCGGCGGCGGGAGGCACGGCGGTGCTGGCCCACCCCGTCCAGAAGCGCAACCCCTGGAAGGACGAGGCGAGCGCGAAGGAGGTCCCCGGCTTCGAGCTGTACTCGGCGGACACCTTCTTCCGGCACGCGGTGCGCAATCCGGTGAGCCGCCTGGTGCCCGCGGTGGGGGCCTCGCTGGCCAACCCGATGCATGGCGTGATGTTGCTCGTCGTGCCGGAGCCGGAGCCCACGGCCCGCTTCCTGGAGTTGTCGAGTGAGCGGCCGCGCGTGGCGTTCTGCGCACATGACGCACACGGCCTGCCGCCGTACCGGGCCGTATTCGAATCCCTGGCCATGTACCTGCCACCGGAGCAGGTGCCCTTCCCGTTGCCCCCGGACGCGAAGGACGCGGCGGAGCAGGTCAGCCGGGCCCTGGGCGGTGGTCAGTCCCTGTGTGCCTTCCGCGCCCTTGGGGAGCCTGGGGGCTTCGCATTGGAGGGCCTGGACGGTGTGCGGCGTGAAGCGCATGTGGGCGACACGCTGAAGGTCCGACTCCCGGGGGAGCCCGACGCGGAGTCGGTGCAGGTGCGAGTGTGGGGAAGCGCCCGCCTGGGGGCGGACGGCCGGTCCGTCGAGCTGACCGAGCCCGGGGTGGCGCAGGTGGAAGTGTGGGTGCGGGCACCCGGGCGCTTCTTCGGGACGGAATGGCGGCCCTGGTTGGTGCCCAGCCCCGTGCGCGTGCTGCCCCCAAGGCCGGGCATCTGATAGACGGCGCGACCAGCCGCCCATGCGCGTCCTCTACGTCCTCGCCACCTACCTGCTCTTCGCAGTCCTGTTCCCGGTGCTCGCACTGCACCGGAAGACGCGCCATGGGCTGATGGAGCGCCTGGGCTTCTATGGCCCGAACAGCCACCTGCCTCCCGGGGATGGGCCCATCCTCTGGCTGCATGGCGCGAGCGCCGGGGACCTGCTGGCCCTCTCGCCGATGTTCGGCCCGTTGCGGGCGCGTTTCCCGGGCTGCCGCCTGTTGCTGTCGACCATGACGGACAGCGGCTACGCGATGGCGAAGGGCCGGCTGGCCAACGACATCGACGGGGTCGTCTACGTTCCCTATGACCTCTGGGGCGCGACGCGGCGAGCGGTCCGGGCCATCCGTCCGGACGTGCTGGTGCTGGAGTACACCGAAATCTGGCCCAACCTCATCCGCGCCGCGAAGCGGGGTGGGGCGCGAGTGGTGATGACGAACGGGCGCTTTTCGCCAGCGAACGTCGGGAAGTACCAGACGCTGTTCCGCCTCATCGGCAACCCGCTGCGGGATTTGGACCTCCTCCTCATGCGCGAGGAGGACGAAGCCGTCCGCGCGCGGCAGCTCGGGGCCAGGCCGGACTGGGTGAAGGTGACGGGGAACACGAAGTTCGACGCGCTCGCCGCGGGCCCGGTGCCCGAGGACGAGAACCTTCGCACGGCGCTGGGCCTGACGCCGGGCGAGCGGGTATGGATTGCCGGAAGCACCCATGAGGGCGAGGAAGCCCAGCTCCTGGGGGTGTACGCGCGGCTGCGCGAGCGGTGGCCGGACCTGCGGTTGGTGATTGCCCCCAGGTACGTGGACCGGGCGGCGCGAATCGTGACGCTCGCGCGCGAGGCGGGGCTGAGCGTGGGGCTGCGCTCGCAGGGCAATCCGGAGCGGGGCCAGGTCGTGGTGCTGGACACCATCGGCGAGCTGTCGAGGGCCTACCGGCTGGCGACGGTGGTGTTCGTCGGGGGCTCGTTCACGGCGCGCGGCGGGCAGAACGTCCTGGAGCCCGCGGGGCAGGGGAAGCCGGTGCTCTACGGGCCGCACATGGACAACTTCCGGGACAGCGTGGCGTTGCTGACAGGGCAGGGTGGGCTCCAGGTTCAGGACGCCGCGGCCTTGGAGCAGGCGCTCGTGTCGCTGATCGAGTCACCGGAGCGGCTCGCGAGCCTGGGCGCCCAGGCGTTGGAGACGGTGGGCCGGATTTCGGGCGCCAGTGAAAGGAACGCGGAAGCGATGACGACGTTGTTTCCGCACGGGAGGCCGGACCCGCGATGACGCTCATCGTCCATCCGCATTTCCACCACCGTTACACGGGCGTGACGCGCCACGTGGAGACGGTGGTACCCGCGCTCGTCCGGGATTCAGGCTCGGAGACGCGCGTCATCGGCTCGGGCTTGAGTGAGGGGCTGCCCAGAATCACCTGGCCGGAGCTGCTCCGTCGGCTGCGCAGCGAGCCCGTGGTGTGGCATGCGCACCGGAACAACGAGCTCCTGGTGGGCATGCTGCTGAAGCTGCTGGGCCGAGAGGTCCGCCTCGTCTTCACCCGGCACACCTCGATGACGCCCAGCGGCTTCACCCGCTTCATCGCGAGGGGCGCGGATGCGCTCGTCTCGTTGACGAAGCAGGTCGCGGACGTCATCGCGCTGCCGTCCACGGTCGTCTCCCATGGCATTGACCTGACGCGCTTCCACCCGCCCGAGGACCGGGACGCGGCGTGGCGCAAGCTCGGCCTGGGGGGGCGTTACGGCATCGGCGTCATCGGACGCATCCGGAAGGAGAAGGGGCAGGGGGACTTCGTGCAGGCCATCCGCCCGCTCCTGCCCGCGCACCCCGACTGGCAACCCGTGCTGGTCGGGCTCGCGAAGGGGCCGGACCTGGATTGGCTGAATCAGCAGATGGCGGGCATCGAGGACCGCATCGCGTTGCCCGGCGAGCAGTCCGTCATCGAGCCCTGGTATCAGGGGCTGCGCATCCTGGTGCACCCCTCGTATGCGGAGGGCTATTCGCTGGTGCACGTGGAGGCCATGGCCTCGGGCTGCTGCGTGGTGGCCTCGAAGCTGCCGTACCTGGACACGCTCATCGAGCACGGCCGCACGGGCTTCTTCTTCGAACCCGGAGACGTCCAGGGCCTGCGCGAGCTGCTGGACATGCTGATGCGAGAGCCCGAGCGCGCCAGGCAGATTGGCCAGAACGCGGCAGAGGAGGCCCGGCGTCGGTGTGGCGTGGAGCACGAGGCGAGAGCTCTGGCCGACGTGTACCGGGCGACCGTGGAGCGCTGACCGGATGCGAATCCTCCACCTGCTCGCGAGTCCCTTCTACAGCGGCCCGGCCGAGAACGTGGCGCTCCTGGCCCAGGCGCAGCGCGCCGCGGGACACGACGTCACGGTGGCGGTGGACCGCCTGCGCAAGGAGGTGCTGGCCGAGGAGCCCGCGGCTCCGCGCTTCGAGGAGCTCGGTCTTCTGGACGAAGGGGGCTTGGAGCTGTCCGTGAAGTCCCCGCCGTGGCGGATGTGGCGCGACCTGCGCCGCTTGAAGGCGCGGACGGTGGACGTGGTGCACTCGCACTTCAGTCATGACCACCTTCTGGCCAGGTGGGGACGGCCTTCAGGCGCCATCCTGGTCCGCTCGCTGCACGCTCCGCGCTCATTGCGCTCCTCGCTCCCGGCCGCGGACGCCTACACGGTCCCCGCGAGCGCACTGCTTCCCCGCCTGTTGGAGAAGGGCGCGACGGCTCAGGTGCTGCCAGCCCTGGTTGACGCCCGGTTCCAGCCGGCGCCGGACGCGCGGTCGCTGCGAGCAGAACTCGGGCTCGAAGGCACGCCCGTCATCGGAATGGTCTCCACGTTCCAGCCTTCACGCCGGCACGCGGTGGGGGTGGACGCCTTTGCCCTGTATCGGAAGCAGCGGCCCGAGGCGCGTCTGGTGTTCGTGGGGGACGGCGGCCTGCTGGAGCAGACGCGCAAGCAGGTCCAGGACCTGGGACTGGCGGATGCCGTGACGTTCGCGGGTTACCAACAGGGGGACGCCTTCGCGCGGTGGCTGCGAGCGCTGGATGAGGTCTGGCTGCTCGGCCTGGGCAATGACTGGAGCGCCCGCGCGGCGGCCCAGGCCCGTGCGTGCGGCGTCCGCGTGGTGGCGGTGGATGAAGGCGCCTTGCCGGACCTGACGGACGTGCGGGTGGAGAGACCGACGCCGGACGCCGTGGTCGCCGCGGCGCTGTCTGACCGGCGGGCGCCCGTGCGGCACCCGACGAACGAGCAGATTGCCGCGGAGGTCCTCGCGCTCTACGCGCGAGCGAGGCGCACCCCGTGACGTCCCCGGACGCCCCCACCGCCATCGAGCGGGTGTTCTACCCGCCGTCGCCGGAGCCCTGGGGCCGCCGCGCCCTGCTGTCGCCGCTCACGTTGCTGTCGTGGACGTACGCGGCCGCGGTGCACGTGCGGGGAGCGCTCTTCGACGCGGGACTGCTGCGCGCGGAGCGGGTGGAGGGGCTCAAGGTCATCTCCGTGGGCAACGTCAACGTGGGGGGCACGGGCAAGACGCCCGCGGTGCTCCATCTGGCGGAGCTGTTGGTCCAAGCGGGCCGGAAGGTGGGCATCCTGACGCGCGGTTATGGCCGCGCCTCGCGTGAGCCGCTGACCTTCATCGGGACGGAGCCGCTTCCTTCCTCGGACCTCGCGGGCGATGAGCCGCTCCTGCTGGCGCGTCGCTGTCCCCAGGTCCGGCTCTTCGTGGGCTCGGACCGGGTCGCGAGTGCCTACCGTGCGCGGGACGAGTTCAGCCTGGACACGGTGCTGCTGGACGATGGGTTCCAGCACCGCCGCCTCGCGCGAGACGAGGACTTCGTGGTCGTGGATGAGTCGGTGGGGCTGGGCAACGGCCACATGCTTCCCCGGGGGCCGCTGCGCGAGCCCCCTGCGTCACTCCGCCGCGCGACGCTTTTCTGGCTCAGGGCCCCCGCCACGGCTTCGGATGCTGCTGTGCTCCCGGTCTCAAGGCCCGAGGACACGCGCACGCCCCCATCCACCACGCACCTGCTGGTACCGACAGAAGCGCGGTCGGAGCGTTTCTCCGACACGCTCGGCGGGTGGTTGCCCTCGAGCCCGGGGATTCCCAGGGTGAGGACGCGCTATCGGCCCACGGCCTGGGTGGACCCGGAGGGGAACCTTCATCCCGTGACGGCGCTCACGGGACAGCCCGTGTTCGCTCTGGCGGGCCTTGCCCGGCCGGGAGGCTTCCTGAAGACCCTGCAGTCGCTCGGGACGGACGTGCGCGACGCCGCGTTGTTTCCGGACCACCATCGCTTCACCGCGGACGAACTGCGCGACGTCCAGGCGCGAGCTGCGCGGCAGGGGGCCCGGGTGGTGACGACGGAAAAGGACGCAGTGCGTCTGCCTCAGGGCTTCGAGGCCTGGGTGGTCCGCCTGGGGGTCGAGGTTCTGGAGGGCGAGTCCCATCTGCGGCGGGCGCTCGGACTGGAGGATGCACCGCGCGGCTTGTGAGGTGGGGTCGCCTGTGGGACAAACCGCCGCCATGGCCGCAGTCTCGCCCGTTCGTTCGATGCCGTCGCTCGCCCGCCTGCCGCACGCGTTTGCCCGCCGCAAGGTGTTGCTGGTGGGCGACCTCGTTGCTGACCACTACATCTACGGACAGACGGACCGGGTGAGCCGGGAGGCGCCCGTGCTCATCGTCCGCTACGAGTCCGCGGAGGTGAAGCTCGGAGGTGGCGCCAACGTGGCGGCCAACGTGCGAGCCCTGTCCGGTCAGGTCTCCGCCGTTGGTGCGCTGGGCCAGGACGAGATGGGCAAGGAGCTGCGCCGCCTCTGTGCCGAATCCGGCATCCAACTGGACGCGGTGAGCGGTCGCGACATCGAGACGGAGACGAAGACGCGCATCCTGGCTGGTGGGGTGAGCACCACGCGGCAGCAGATGTTGCGGCTGGACCGAGGCCAGCGAGGCGCGCTCCCCCCGAAGATGCGCAAGGCGCTGGCTCGGCAGGTCGAAGCCTCCGCCCAGGACGCGGACGCGGTGGTGGTGTCCGACTACGGCGCGGGTGTGCTGGGGGACGAGGTGCGCGATGTGCTGCGTCGCCTGGCCGCGGACGGCATGCCCGTGTGTGTGGACAGCCGCTATGCCCTGTCATCCTTCTCGGGACTCACGGTCTGCAAGCCCAACGAGCCGGAGCTGGAGGCGCTCGCGGGGCGGCCCGTGCGGACCCAGGAGGACATGCTGGAGGCGGGGCACGCCGCGTTGAAGCGACTGGCGTGCCGCGCGCTCCTGGTGACGCGAGGCCGCCATGGCATGGCGCTCTTCGATGCGGACGGGGGCGTGGACCTCATCCCCGTCCATGGCGCGAAGGCGGCGGTGGATGTGACGGGCGCGGGAGACACGGTGATTGCGACGTTTGCCCTGGCGCTGGCCGCGAAGGCCTCGCTCGGCGATGCGGCGCGGCTGGCGAACGTGGCGGGCTCGTTGGTGGTGCAGAAGCCGGGCACCGCGACGGTGTCCCGCGATGAACTGCTCGAAGAGCTTCGGAGCGCGAGATGAGCACCCTCGAGAAAATCCAATCGCTCGCGAAGGTGGCGGAGGAGCGTGAGCGCTGGCGGGCCGAAGGGCGCACGGTGGCGCTGGCCAATGGCGTCTTCGACCTGCTGCACGTCGGGCATGTCCGGTACCTGGAAGGGGCGCGGGCCCTGGCGGATGTCCTCGTGGTGGCGGTGAACTCGGACGCTTCCACCCGGGCCTACAAGGGCCCCGGCCGACCCTACATCCCCGAGGGCGAGCGGGCAGAGCTCGTCGCGGCCCTGGCCTGCACGGACCGGGTCATCGTCTTCGACGAGTCCAACGTTCGCGTCATCATCCGGGCGTTGAAGCCGGACGTGCACGTGAAGGGCACGGACTACACCCCGGACAGCATCCCCGAGGCCGACGAGGTTCGCGCCTATGGTGGGCGGACAGCCGTCTCGGGAGACCCGAAGGACCACAGCACCACGGACCTGGCCCGGCGGCTGGGCCGCGAGGGGCCGGGGTAGCCGGTGGCCTTCATTGCAGACGAGGTGTGGGCCGTCCTGGGCTGCCCTCACTGCAAGGCCCCCCTTCAGGCGCAGGAGGCTCAAACCCGGGTCACCTGCGCGCCGTGCCGTCTGAGCTGGCCCGTGGAAGAGGGAATCCCCAGGCTGGCCCCCGAACACGCGGTGGCGGAGCCTCCCGTGTCCGGGACGTGAAGCCTCAGGAGGAGAGGCTCGCCGCGAACGCCCGGACCTCTTCGGCGGCCCGCTCCTCCAACCCCTGACCGCCTGCACCATCGACCAGAGGGGTGAGGTCCACCATGCGGTGGGGGGCGTACGCATGGCCCCAGCGCTCCATGTCCATCCGCAGGAAGAAGGCCAGCGTGGGGGCACCTACCGCGACGGACAGGTGCATGGGCCCCGTGTTGTTGCAGAGGGTGAAGCCGGCCGCGAGCATCAGGGCGGCCAGTTCGTCCAGGTTGCTCGCGGGCGCGAGCTCGGCGCCGGGGGCTGCCTCCACCACGCCTCGTGCCAACGCTTCTTCCCCGGGACCCCAGGTGACGATGGGGGTACGCCCCAGCGCCACCAGTGCCCGAGCCGCGGCGGCGAAGGCCGCGGGTGGAATCCGCCGAGGTCCCAACCGCCCACCGGGATTGATGACCGCGAAGGGCTTCCCGGCCAGGGCGTCCAGATAGGCGCGGATGGCGGGGCCCACCGAGGGCTCGCGGAAGGACAAACCACGCGCCACTGCGCCGTTCGTGAGCGGGGTCAGCAGGTGCGTGCGTTGAACGGCTTCGTTCCGCGTGTCCGTGCGAGCGGGGACGGGCAGGGAGTGCAGGCGGGACACCGGCCAGAGGTCCGGACCGATGACGACGGCCTCGGGGCCCGCGAGCCGGGACACGAGCGCGCTCGTGACGGAGGGCGACTCCCAGTTGGCGCAGTCGACCACGACGTCATACCGGGCACGTCGCAGCGCGGCGATGCCGGGGGCCAGGGGGCCCATCCAGATTCTGCGGCGGTCGAAGGGAATGATGACGTCCGCGTCCGGGTGGCCGTTCAGGACTCGAGCGACCTTCGCGTGCACCAGGACGTGGACCTCGGGAGCGGACTGGAGGTGCGCCTTGAGGGTCCGCATCAACGGCGTGGTGAGGAGCGCCTCGCCCACGCGGTTGTCGGGCCGCACGAGCAGCACCTTGCGAGGACCAGGAAGTGGGGTGCCAGGACGCCGCCGGCGGCCCGGGCGCCACAGCAGGGCGGACGCCACGAGCGCCAGTGCCAGCTTCGCCCATAATTCGAGCCGCTTGTGCCAGGACATCTCGCGGCGGGACCCTACACAGAACTGGGGGCGGTGCAAGCGCGCGGCTTGACCTCGGCCCCGAAAGCCCCTAGCAACCGCCCAATGTTGAAGAGCATGACGGGGTTTGGCGCGGGCCGCGCGCGCGTGGGGGACGAAGAAGTCTCCGTGGAGCTGCGCTCGCTCAACCACAAGTTCTGTGAAGTGAAGGTTCGCCTTCCCCGGGAGCTGTCGTCCCAGGAACCGCTGGTGTCCAAGCAGGTGAAGGACCGGCTCGCCCGAGGCTCGGTGGAGCTGCTGGTGAAGCGGCAGGCCCCCACCGCCTCGGGAACGGTCCCCACCGTGGACCTCGGATTGGCGCGGGAGTACGTGCGCGCGTTCCGGGAGCTGGCCACCGAGCTGGGCCTGCCGGGAGACGTCGCCTGGTCGCAGGTGGCGAACCAGCCCGGCGTGGTGCGTCTGGAAGAGAAGGGCGTGGAGCTGGACTCCGCCTCCCAGGCGCTCCAGGCGGCGCTGGACCAGGCGCTCACGGCGCTGGAGAAGATGCGCCAGGTCGAAGGCGAAGCCATCTACGCCGACCTGGATGCCCGGGTGAAGCTGCTGGAAGGGTGGAGCAAGGAGGTGGCTCAGCTCGCTCCGAAGGCCGTGCAGGAGTACCAGCAGCGGCTCACCGACCGGATTGCCGAGCTCGCGAGCGGCGTCGCGGTGGACCCGCAGCGGCTGGCCCAGGAAGTGGCGCTCTTCGCCGAGCGCACGGACATCGCCGAGGAGGTCACCCGCCTGGCGAGCCACCTGGAGCAGTTCCGGGCCCTCATGGCCAGCAACGAGCCCGCTGGCCGCCGAATGGATTTCCTCGTGCAGGAGATGCACCGCGAGGTGAACACGACCGGCTCCAAGAGCCAGCACGCCGAGATTTCCGTACGCGTGGTGGCGATGAAGGCCGAGGTCGAGCGCATCCGCGAACAGGTGCAGAACGTCGAATGAACGCGAATACCGTGCTCCCACCTGGCTTGTTGCTCGTGCTCTCCGCTCCTTCCGGGGCGGGGAAGACCACCCTCGCGCACCGGCTCCTCAAGGAGACGCCGGATGCGGTGTTCTCCATCAGCGTCACCACCCGAAGGCCTCGGGGGAAGGAGCGCGAGGGGGTGGACTACAATTTCGTCGACGTCGCGACCTTCCAGTCGAAGATCGAGCGCGGCGAGTTCGTGGAGTGGGCAGAGGTCTATGGCCACTTCTATGGAAGCCCCCAGTCGGTGGTGGATGAGGCGCGCGCCCGCAAGAGCGCTGCCATCTTCGACATCGACGTGCAGGGCGGGCAGGCCATCAAGCGCAAGCACCCGGATGCAGTGACCATCTTCGTGCTGCCACCGTCCATGGAAGAGTTGGAGCGCCGCCTGAGGGATCGTCAGACGGACTCCGATGAGACCATCCGGCGCCGGATGCTTGCGGCTCGCTCTGAGATCGAGCGGGGGATCGCTTCCTACGACTACGTCGTCGTGAATGACGACTTCGAGCGTGCTTTCAGTGACCTGCGCTCGGTGGTGGTGGCCGAACGTTGCCGGCGCGAACGCGTGGACGTGTCGAAGCTGGGCCTGGGAATCGGCGGCTGACCACCGCGGCGGAAGTGCTCAGAATCAAACTTCTTGCGCAGTCCGATCTCTTGGTGGATAAGCGGCCACACCTCGCCGCGTTGCGCGGACGTCACACAGGCGTCCGCCAGGTGGCGGTTACTCACATGTCCCGTCTCCATCGGGAGCGGAATCAGGTGTGTGAGTGTTTGGGTTCTCTGAATGGCATTCAGATAAGGCCGCGGACCTGGTCCGAGTTCCTTGTGAATGAGGATGCTCGCCGGGTCCGGAGCGTTTGCAAAAGCTCGATGAGCGGTCGACCCAAAGGTGCAGTAGGCCAACGGGCGGGTGGTAGGGGAGCGGGCAGGGGTGAGACGCTCCAGGGGTTGACAGGAAACGCGGCAGTGATAGAAGCCGCGCCCCTCGCAAAGAAGCCCGCGCACTGGCGCGGAAGGTACTTCGAGCGAGTCAGTGCGAAAATATGGAATACGGCGGTCAATGCAGTAGGTTGACAGGAGACGCGGCGGTGGTAGAAGCCGCGCCCCTCCGGAAGAAAACAGCGGAAGCCACTGGGCGGCGCTGAGGACTCCGGAAGCCAGCAGGGCGGCGAAAAAAAGCAGCTTGATAAAAGACGCCGAACTGAATAGAAGCTGACACCCCGCCGGGCAGGAAAAGACGGCGAGGCGGCAACGAAGAAAATGGTAGCAAGAAGTCGCTGGCGAGACAAGCGACTCGCTCTTTGAAAACCAGATAGCAAGCCCAAGAAGAAGCTAGATTGCGGAAACCGCAGTCAATTTCTTAAGACGGTGCCAGCCAGGTCGCGCTGCGAAGCGCAGCCGGCAGCACTGTAACGAATCAGCGAGTTTCAGGTTCCTTA
>NZ_VHLC01000123.1:0-24603 GCF_006547355.1 Myxococcus sp. AB036A
CCCCAGGCCCTGGAGTTCGCGGACCTGCCGGCCCCCGCCGCACCGGACCTGTCGTTCGACTTCAACGAGCCACCCGCGCCCGGTGCGGACCCGTTCGCCGTCGACTTCAGCGCCCCACCGGCCCCCGCCCCCGCGGCGGATCCGTTCGCCGCCGATTTCGGCTCCGCGCCAGCGCCGGGTGCGGACCCGTTCGCCATCGACTTCTCGGAGCCCCCGGCCCCCGCGCCAGCCGTCGCCGTCAACCCGGCCGTGGACTTCGGTGACGTGGACTTCGGCGCGCCTTCCTCGCCCGGCATCCCGGACTCACTCGAGTTCGACCCCACCGCCCGGCCGGATGACGACCTGGAAGCGGACCTCTCCGACCCGCTGCCGCCGCCGCCCAATGCGGGCCCTGCGGACGGCCTGGAGATGCTGTCCTTCATCGACGACGCCGCGGGCAAGGACGGCGGCGCCCAGGCGGGCGCCAAGGTGCGCCGTTTCCACGTCCGCCGGCGCTCGGGCAAGGTGTTCGGCCCGTTCGACGAGGGCGTCATCGTCAAGATGCTCGAGGACGGGCAGCTCCTCGGGAACGAGGACGTGTCGCTGGACTCGGAGACCTGGTCCGCCATCGGCACGGTGCCCACCTTCGCCGCCGCCATCCAGCGGCTCATGGAAGGCCCCGCCAAGCTGGTGACGCCCACCGCGGCGCCTGCCGCGGCCGTCGTCGACGCGCCCCGCGTGGACGGCGCCAGCCCGCAGGCCAACATGAAGCGGCTGGAGCAGCTCTATGAAGGCCGCATGGCCGCGGTGTCCGTGGTGGACCGCAGCGGCAACACGGAGAAGTGGAAGAAGCGCGTCCCGATGATGATTGCCGCGGGCGTCGCCGTGGTGGTGGCGGGCATCGGCGCGGGCACGGAGTTCGGCACGCGCTACGGTGCCTTCGGCCGCCGCGCCCTCTTCCCCCCCCGCATCTCCGAAGGCTCGGCCGAGGCGAAGCAGGTGGCGGACGCGAAGCAGGCGCTGCTCACGGACACCTTCGCCAGCTACAAGCAGGCCCGCGAGCTCAGCGCCAAGGTGCTCGCGCAGAAGGAGTACCCGGAGGTGCGCTCGCTGTGGTGCCAGTCCGTCTACTACCTCCAACGCCGCTACGCCGCGGGCAATCCGAACGAGCTGAGCCGCTGCCGTCAGGACCTGGCGGACATCGAGTTCCTGGGAGAGAAGGACGTGGACGTCATCAAGGCGTCCGCGGCGATCGCGCTCACCTCCCGGCAGGCGGACTCGGTCATCCCCACCCTGAGCGGCGCCTACGGCCGCGAGGACACCCAGGGCGACCTGGAGCTGGCCTTCCTGCTGGCCGAGGCCTACTCGCAGAAGCGCGACGAGAAGCGCGCCCTGGACACGCTGAACAAGGTGCTGGCGAAGAACCCGAAGTCCGCCAAGGCCCACCACGCCGTGGGCAACCTGCACCAGGCCGCCGACCGCGCCGACGAAGCCGCCGCCGCCTATGCCGCGGCCCTGGAAGCGGACCCCAAGCACGTGGCCTCCGCGGTGGAGCTGGCCGCGGTGGAGCTGCTGGTCCGCAAGGACGTGGCGAAGGGCACGGAGGCCGTTGAGCGGGCGCTGGCCGAGGACGTCCAGTCCGCGCTGGGCCCCGCGGAGCTGGCGCGCGCCCGCGGCCTCAAGGGCGTGGCGATGTTCCAGAAGCACCAGCCGAAGGAGGCTGAGGCCGAGCTCAAGGCCGCCCTGGAAATGGACGCGAAGTCCACCTTCCTCCGGGGGCAGCTGGCGCGGGTGCTGCGCGCCCAGCGCAACTTCGAAGGCGCCCTGCCCATCTACAAGGCGCTGGCGACCGAGGAGCCCAACAACCTGGAGTTCGCGGACGGCCACATCACCGCGCTGGTGATGACCGGGAAGATGCAGGACGCGCTGGAGGCCGTGAAGAAGGCCAACGGCGTGTTCCCCAACGAGGCGCGCATCGCCTACCTCTACGGACGCATCGAGGACGCGCTCGACAACCTCTCCGACGCGGAGGGCCACTACAAGCGCGCCATCGCCGCGGACGACAACCTGGTGGAGGCCCGCCTCTACCTGGGCCGCTTCTACCTGGCCCAGCGCCGCAACGCGGAGGCGCGGCCTCAGCTCGAGGAGGCGGCGAAGAAGGCACCGGAGAACGCGGGCGTGCGCGCGGGCCTCGGCGAGCTGGCCCTGGCGGAGAACAACACGCTGCTGGCCCAGCAGGAATTCGAGCGCTCCGTGAAGCTCGACCCCATCCTGGCGGACGCCCACCTGGGCCTGTCCCGCGTGGCCCTGCTGACGGACGACCTGGAGACGGCGAAGGTGGAGGCCAACCGCGCCCTGGAGCTGGACCCGCACCTGCTGAAGGACGGCCGGCTGCAGCGCGGGCTCGTGCTGTGGCGCCTGGGGCAGTTGGAAGAGGCCGTGGCGGAGCTGGAGAAGGCCAAGACGGAGGACCCGCGCTCCACCACCATCCCGATTACGCTGGGCGCCGTGCTGCTGGAGCGGGGCGATTTGCCGGGCGCGGAGAGCAACCTGGGCCTCGCGCTGAGCAACGAGCCCTCCAACCACGAGGCGCTCTATTACCTGGCGCTGGTGAAGGCGAAGCGGCTGGAGTTCACCCAGGCGCTGGACAGCATGCGCAAGGCCGTGGAGCGGGCCCCCAACCGCCCCGACTACCACTACGCCTACGGCGTCATCCTGCGGGACGCGAAGAACCTGCCGGACGCCATGAGCGCGTGGCGCAAGACGGTGGAGCTGGATGGCGCCCACGCGGACGCCCACGAGGCGCTCGGCCATGCGCTGCTGGAGGGCAGCCAGTTCGACGAGGCCATCACCTCGTTCGAAGCCAGCCTCAAGGCCGACCCCCGCCGCACGCGGGTGCTGGGCTCCATTGGTGATGCGTACTTCGCCGCCGCGCGCTGGAACGACGCCATCAAGCGGTACCAGTCGGCCCTGAAGGCGGACCCCAAGCTCACCTACGTCTATTACAAGGTGGCCCGCGCCTTCACCGAGCAGGCCCAGCACGCCAAGGCCATCGACTGGTACCGCAAGGCCACCAGCCTCGATTCGGAGAACCCCATGGCCTACTACTACCTGGGCTTCGCCTATAAGGAGCGCAACAAGCGCCGGGAGGCCGTGCAGGCCTTCAAGGACTACCTCTCCCGCAAGCCGGACGCGACCGACAAGAAGGACATCGAGGACGAAATCTACGACCTGCAGAACTGAGGTCGTCGTCCGCCGGACGTCTCCGCGCCCGGCGCCTCCCCTCCCCCACGGAGTCAGGGCGGAAGGGGGGGCGGCGTCCGGCCTTGAGCACCCCAGACGTGAGGAACCTTGCTGGCCTCACCGGGGGTGACTACAAGGCGTGCTCCATGCTGGACCTCCGGAACGTTGCGCAGAACTTCGATGCGGTGGTCGCCCGGCTCAAGACGCGGGGCGGCAACCTGGATTTGGGCCCCTTCCAGCGGCTCTTCGCCGAGCGCCGCGAGCTGTATGTCTCCGTGGAGTCGCTGGCCGCGCGCCGCAACGCCGCCAACGAGGAGATGAAGCGCAAGGCGAAGGAGGACCCGAAGGCGCTCGACGCGCTCCGCGGTGACCTCCGCGCCGTCTCCCAGGAAATCAAGGAGAAGGAAGCGCGCCTCAAGGACGTGGAGGAGGAGCTCAACCGCATCCTCCTGCTCATCCCCAACGTGCCCCATGAGTCCGTCCCCGAGGGCGGCGGCGCCGAAGACAACGTCCAGGTGAGCATCTGGGGACAGAAGCCCGACCTGCTCTTCGCCCCCAAGCAGCACTTCGAGCTGGGTGAGAAGCTGGGCATGCTCGACTTCGAGCGCGCCGCCAAGGTGTCTGGCAGCCGCTTCACCTTCTACAAGGGCGCACTGGCCCGGCTGGAGCGGGCGCTCGTCACCTTCATGATCGACGTGCACACCAGCAAGGGCTACACGGAGCTGCTCCCGCCCTACCTGGTGCTGCGCGAGACGATGATGGGCACCGGTCAGCTCCCCAAGTTCGAGGACGACGCCTTCAAGACGTTGGGCGAGCCGGAGCGCTTCCTCATCCCCACCGCGGAAGTGCCCGTCACCAACTACCACGCGGACGAAATCCTCGAGGGCGAGTCCCTGCCCATCCGCTACTGCGCCTTCAGCCCCAGCTTCCGGGCCGAGGCGGGCGCCGCCGGCAAGGACACCCGCGGCCTCATCCGTCAGCACCAGTTCCACAAGGTGGAGCTGGTGAAGTTCGCCCACCAGGAGAAGAGCCTGGACGAACTCGAGACCATGACGGACGACGCCTGCGACATCCTCCGCCGCCTGGGCCTCCACCACCGCGTCATGCTCCTGTGCACCGGAGACATGGGCTTCGCCGCCCGGAAGACGTACGACATCGAGGTCTGGCTCCCCGGACAGAACAGCTACCGGGAGATTTCGTCCTGCTCTGACTGCGGCGACTTCCAGGCCCGCCGGGCGAAGATTCGCTACCGGGCCCAGAGGGGGGACAAGCCCCAGCTCGCCCACACGCTCAACGGCAGCGGCCTGGCGGTAGGCCGGACGACCATCGCCATCCTGGAGAACTACCAGCGCGAGGACGGAAGCGTGGCCATTCCGGAGGCGTTGGTGCCGTACATGGGCGGCTTGAAGGAACTGAAACCGATTTGAGTCTGAATCCGGCTTGCAACGCGCGAAGAATCAGGTAGAAGGGCGGCCCCACGGACGTCGGTCCGCGGGGTGCCTAGTCGGCCCTGATGGTATGGAGGCGTGGCCGAGCGGTTGAAGGCAGCGGTCTTGAAAACCGCAGAGGGTGCAAGCTCTCCGTAGGTTCGAATCCTACCGCCTCCGAGTTTTTGTTCTTGAATTTGTTGGCTCTTTGACAGAGAAGAGTTGGAGAGATGGCCGAGAGGCTGAAGGCACAGGTTTGCTAAACCTGCATACTCGAAAGGGTATCGAGGGTTCGAATCCCTCTCTCTCCGCCACTTGTTGTTGTAGCAGCGCCGGAAGAAATGCTCCCTTAGCTCAGCTGGATAGAGCGTCGGACTACGAATCCGAAGGCCGGAGGTTCGAATCCTCCAGGGAGCGCCACTTCTTTCGAGCAGTTCTCCATGAGTGACGAAGCTTTCATGCAGCAGGCGCTATCGCTCGCGCGGGAAGCAGCGGAACTCGGAGAGGTCCCCGTAGGTGCGGTGGCGGTGTTCAACGGTGAAGTCGTTGGCACTGGATTCAATCGCCGCGAAGTGGACCGCAACCCGCTCGCTCACGCAGAGATGTTGGCAATGGATGCCGCAGCCCGGAAGATCGGTGCCTGGCGGCTCTCAGGCGTCACCCTGTATGTGACACTTGAGCCATGTGCCATGTGCGCCGGAGGTCTGGTGCAGTCTCGCGTGACACGACTCGTTTTCGGTGCCTTCGATCCGAAAGCCGGTGCGGTGGGTTCGCTGTACAACCTGGTTGAAGAGCCTCGACACAATCACCGGCTCCAAGTCACGAGTGGTATCCTGGCGGACGAGAGCCGCCTGCTTTTGAAGACGTTTTTCGGGCGCTTGCGTGCGAAGAAACGTGACAATTGAATACTGGAGAGCTGGCCGAGTGGTCGAAGGCACCTGACTCGAAATCAGGCATACCGGCAACGGTATCGTAGGTTCGAATCCTACGCTCTCCGCTCCAGATTTTTGGAGAGGTGGCCGAGCGGTTGAAGGCGCACGCCTGGAACGCGTGTATATCTGAAAGGGTATCGTGGGTTCGAATCCCACCCTCTCCGTTGTTGTTTCTGCAGTACGTGGTTACATTCTTTATGGTCGGGACAACGTGGGGGCGTGAACCCCGCCAGGTCCGGAAGGAAGCAACGGTAGCGTACTTCCGCGTGTGTCCCGGCCGTCCTTTTTGAAGAGCCGGTGTCCTGTCAAGGGCACCGGCTCTTCGCCTTTGCGGGCTGGCCGCTCCCCTACTCGCGGGAGAGAATCGTCTCGCGGCCCACCTTCCGGACGATTTGGAAGCCGCCAGCCTGGAGCTCGGCGAGCGCGCGGTCCTCGAAGGTGACGGCGCGGTTGAACGTCCTGTCCCGCAGCGCGCGTTGGAACGCGCCGTCGTGGGGCCAGTCACAGGTGAGCCAGGGAATCCGCTTCCCCAGGTAGAAGTAGCCGCCCGAGCCCCACAGCCCCTCATTGACGATGAGCAGCCCCCGCGCATTGCCCCGGGCGGCGGCGACAATCGCGCGGAACTGGTCTGCTCGCAGGTCCCCGGGTGGGAAGAAGGCGGCCGCGCTCATGCTTGCGGCCAGCGCGAGTCCGGCCAGGCCCCACCGCCCCGTTGGCCGAGCAAGCTGGACGAGGCCCGCCGCCACGGGTGGCGCCGCGGCCAGCACGCCCAGCACCAGGCCGGGATAGAGGAAGCGCTCCTCCTTGTGCGCGGTGGCCAGGAGCACGCCGGTGTACACGGCGGCGCACCACAGCGGCAGGGACAGGGCGCGGCGCTGGCGAAGCGCGGCGATTCCCACGGGCACTGCGGCCCAGGCCCAGAGCGGCACGGCGGTGAGCAGCGGCTTCACGTAGAAGCTGGGTGCGTCGGCTCCGAACTGAGCCGCGGCCTTGCCCGAGAAGACGTTGAAGCGCGCATAGGCGAAGAAGGAGTGGAACGGCGAGCCCCACGTCGCCCAGTCCAGCACGCCGAGCGCCACCGCCACGCCCAATCCTCCAGCGCACGTGAAGGCGAGCAGTCGCCACCGGCTCGCCGCCGCCAGCCACACCAGCGCCGCCAGGACGAAGACGGCCGACGGGTAACGGGCCACCACCGCCAGCCCCAGGGCCATGCCACCCACGAGCCCTGCCCTTGCGAGGCGCTCTCTCCGGTCCAGCGCCTCCACGGCGACGATGAGCAGCGAGGCGGAAATCGACTCGGCCATGGTGCGCCCCGCGAAGACGAGCAATGGCCCGTAGAGCCCCACGAGCAACGTCGACAGCAGGCCCCCCGCGGTCCCCGCTCGGCGCTGGGCGAAGCGGTACGCGGCCCAGAGACTCCAGGCGTGCAAGGCCACCTGCGGAATGGCCACCACGACGCGGTAGGCCCGCGGGTGGGTGATGCCCAGCAGGTCCGCCAGCTTGAGGAAGCCCGCCAGGACGCCGGGCACGGCCCAGTTGCGGAGGCCCTCACGCCACTCCCAGGCCAGGACGCCGTAGCCGTGGACGCGCCACCACGCGGGCTCCAGCGACTGGTACACCTCATCCGGGTGGATGCGACCCAACTGCACCACCGCGATGAGGCCAGGCAGCAGCGCCACTGTTCCTAGCACCCAGCGCATCCAGTTCCGTACCGGCGCCTCGTGGGGCGTGGCCCCGGGCGTTAGAGAGGTGGGCTCGGGTGTCGGGATGGAATCAGCGGGCGTGGCAGGGAGGGGGGCGGACACGGGCGCGGCCGACTCTTTCCGCCCGCGTTCCCGGACGCAAGGTGTGAAGCGTTCGCCTGCCAGCCCAGGGTCCGAGCCCGACGGGGAGTGGAATCCCACCTCGTGGGAGGGCAACGACATGGATCATTCACGCCGCCGTGTTTAGATGACGCCCCCCATGAGCTACCTCGTTCTCGCCCGCAAATGGCGCCCACAGAAGTTCGACGACATGACCGGACAGGAGCACGTCGTCCGGACGGTCGCGAACGCCATCAAGATGGACCGGGTCGCGCACGCGTACCTGTTCTGTGGACCTCGTGGCGTGGGCAAGACGACGGCCGCGCGACTGCTCGCCAAGGCGCTCAACTGTGAGAAGGGCCCCACCGCCCAGCCCTGTGGCGAGTGCCGCGCCTGTACGGAGATTGCCGCCGGCACCAGCGTGGACGTCGCGGAAATCGACGGTGCCTCCAACAACGGCGTCGAGAACGTCCGCGAGATTCGCGAGAACGCGAAGTACCTGCCCCAGCGGGACCGGCACAAAATCTACATCATCGACGAGGTCCACATGCTTTCGGGAGCGGCGTTCAACGCGCTGCTCAAGACGCTGGAGGAGCCGCCCGGGCACGTGAAGTTCATCTTCGCGACCACCGAGGCGCACAAGCTCCCGGACACCATCCTGTCGCGGTGCCAACGCCACAACTTCCGGCGGATTCCGGCGGCGCGGATGCTTCAGCGTCTCCAGGAAATCTGCAAGGCGGAGGGCGCTGGTATCTCCGACCGCTCGCTGTCGCTGGTCGTGCGCCAGTCCGAAGGCGGCATGCGCGATGCGCTGAGCCTCCTGGACCAGGTGCTCGCCTCGTGCGGCGCCAACCCCTCCGACGAGGAAGTGGCCGACGCGCTGGGCGCCATCGACCGGACGTTGGTGCAGGACTTCGCCGATGCGCTCGTCCACAAGGACGCGAAGCGGGTGCTGGAGCGGGTGGAGGAAGTCTTCAACCGCGGCCTGGACTTGAAGCGCCTGGCCGAGGAGCTGGCCTTCCAACTGCGGCATCTCTTCGTCACCAAGACGCTGGGCAAGGCGCCCGACGAGCTGGCCGAGTCCGAGCAGAAGGCGCTGATGGCGCTGGCCCAGGACGCGGAGGCCGCGCAGCTCACGCGCTTGTTCGACGTGGTGCACGGCTGCATCTGGGATGTGTCGCGTGCGGCCCAGCCTCGGCTGGCCCTGGAGATGGCGCTGCTCAAGGCCATCCAGTTGTCGCCGGGTGGTTCGATTCCCGAGCTGCTTGCCCGCGTGGACAAGCTCGCGGCGGGGATGGGTGAAGGTTCTGCGAAGTCGAACGCTGGAGCGCCGGGAGGTCGCTCCAGTCCCACGAACTTTCGCGCCTGAAACACGACACGACGCTTCCATGATGCAGGCGGCTGCCCCCACCCCACGTCCGTGGGAAGCGAGGGGTGCGCCCGTGGCGCAAACGCCTGTGCGCGCCAGCGAGCCGCCAGCGCCGATGGCGGCCGTGCGCCAGGACGAGCCGCCGCGCACGAGGCCCGCCGCCGATGAGGTTCGCCCGCCTGAGCCCTTCCATGGCAGCGCGCATGTAGGAGCCACGCGTCAGGACGAGCCGCCTCGTATTGCGCCTCCCGGCGCCATGCATCCGGCCGAACCGCCGCCGCCCGGGCCCCACCTGGACGGCCTGTCACCGGCAGCGAGCCGCCCCCTGTCGTTCCTCCGCAACAGCGGCGGCGCCACCCCGTCCCCTCAGGGCTACCAGGCCACGCAGATGGTCCCCTCCGGCCCGGTGATGGAGGGACTGTCGCCTTCCGCCGCGCGCCCGCTCTCATTCCTCCGCAACGGCGGCTCGGCCCAGGCGCCCACGGCCCCTACGCCTCCGCCCTCGGTGCCCCCCGCGGGCGCCACGCCGCTGTCGCGCACCACCGAGCCCGCGCCATCGGTCCGCGTCACCAACATCCGCCGGCCCGAGCCCATCGCGCCGCCGGAACCTCCGCCCTACGCGGAGGAAGAGGACGCGCGCTACTACCCCGAAGAGAACTCCCCCGAAGGCTGTGCCTCCGGCGAGTGCCTCCCCGAAGTCGCCGCCGCGCCGCCGCCTGCGTCCGAGCTCGTCATCCAGCACGAGTCCGAGCCAGAGCCAGAGCCGCCCCCGCCGCCCCCTGTCACCCGCTCTCGGGACAACCCCAACCTGCCCCTCATCGAGCGTTGGCGGGCCGCCGTGGAGACGGTGAAGGCCTCCCATCCCCGGCAGGGCGCGGCGCTCTCCAACGGGCGATTGATGTCCATGAAGAACGGCGAAATCGTCCTCGGCTTCCTGCCCGTGGCCGGCTTCCACCGCATGGCCGTCAACTCCACCGCGGGCAAGGCCGCCGTGGACAAGGCCCTGGCCGAGCACTTCGGCCGCCAGGTGAAGCTCACCATCCAGGATGCGTCTCCGGACGACCCCCGTCTGGGCCCCAGTCTGGCCGACCAGGACGCACAGACGCGCGCCGCCCACGAGAAGAACACGGACAGCAAGGTCCGCAGCCACCCCGCCGTCCGGGCGGTGCTCAAGTTCCTGGGAGGCGAAATCGAACACATCCAGGTCTACGAGCCCGAGCGCCCCGGGGCCGTGCCAGCGGACGACACCTCCGACGACAGCGCCTGACAACCGCCTCGCGCAACGGTAGGGTGGCGCCCCATTCCACGCCGGGGCGGGGCCATGTCCGTGGCGCCCGCTCCCACGAGCACCGAGGAAGCATATGCCTGGCGTCGACCTGAACTACTTCATCCGGCAGGCGAACAAGCTGACGGAGAAGATTGAAGAGCGGAAGCAGCAGTTGGCGGAAGAGAGCGTGGAGGCCAAGGCCGGTGACGGCCGGGTCACCGTCGTCGCCAACGGCATCCAGGAGATCCGCAGCATCAAGATCGACAAGGAAGCCATCGACCCCAACGACACGTCGATGCTCGAGGACCTCATCACCGCCGCTGTGAACGCCGCCCTGGCGAGCAGCCGTCAGCACATGCAGCGCGAGCTCGCGAAAATCTCCGGCGGCGTCAAGATCCCCGGCATTACCTGATACCGGATGACCCCCGATCCGCTGAATCGACTCGTCGCCCAGCTCGCGAAGCTGCCAGGCATCGGCGAGAAGACCGCGCAGCGCCTCGCGTTCCACATCCTGCGGGCGCCGGGTGAGTATGCCGCGGAGCTGTCGCAGGCCATTCGCGAGGTGAAGGAGAAGGTGCACCTGTGCGTGCGCTGCTTCTCCCTCACCGACGCGGAGACCTGCAACTTCTGCCGGGACGCTCGGCGCGACGAGCGCGTGCTGTGCGTCGTGGAGACGTTCGCGGACCTGATGGCGCTGGAGCGCACCCGTGAGTTCAAGGGCCGCTACCACGTCCTGCACGGCGTGCTGTCTCCCCTGGAGGGCGTGGGCCCCGACCAGCTCCGCATCCGCGAGCTGCTGGAGCGCCTCAACGACAGCCGGGTGGAGGAACTCATCCTCGCCACCAACCCGGACGTCGAAGGCGAAGCCACCGCGCTCTACCTGACCCGCCTGCTCAAGCCCATGGGCCTGCGTGTCACCCGCATCGCCCAGGGCCTGCCCATGGGCGGCGACCTGGAGTTCGCCGACCAGGCCACGCTCGCCAAGGCACTCTCCGCCCGCCGCGACCTCTAGGCCACGCGCGGTGGCGGCGCGAGCTTCCTCGCGCCGCTACTGCGTCACCCGCCACGAGAAAGGCATCACCACCGTGACCTCCTGGTCCCGGTGAGGAGGGAAGCGAAGGCGCTCCGCCTGGGCCTCCAGGCAGCGGCCCACGCCCGACGAAGCCAGCGGTCCCCGCGTCCCCGCCCGCACCTTGCCCGACGAGACGATGGTGAGCTGCACCTGCACCTCGCCCTGGCTCGAAGGCAGGTCCGCCTTGTAGCGCTCGAAGCACGTGGTGATGCGCGCCCGTCCACGCGAGACGACACGCTGCACGTCGTCGATGCCCAGCGTCACCCGCTTCTGCGACGAGGCCTTCTTCGACCGCACAGGTGCCGCGTCCGCCCCTTCTTCATCCGCCTCCGGCTCGACGTCGGACGCAGCTCCTGCAAGTCCGGCTTCGTCCGTCTCCGTCGCGCCAGCGGCATCCACGGAAGGCCGCGCCGAATCCGTCTCGGCCACGTCTCCACCCGCCCCATTGGCCACGGCGTCCGTCAGAGAACCGGCCTCAGCGGCGGCCCCCACGGGTGCCACGGCCTCCATCGGCGCGTCGGCCTGAGCGGCACCAGCCTCCGGTGCCACGGCCTCCACGACGGGCGCCGTGGCCGGCACCAGCGACACCGAAGCGGGCGTCGTCATCCACTGCCGATATCCAACGATGCCCGCCGCCGCCAGCATCAGGCCGCCCGCCAATCCCACCGCCAGCGTACGCCAGCGTCGGCCTCCGGCCGTGGGCGCAGGCTCCGGCGACGTCGGCCCACGTGAGGCCGCGCCATGGGCAGGCACGCCTGGCGAGGAAGGCCGCATGGACATGCCGGGGCGCTGGGCGGACGTGGCATCCCCCTCCCGAGCAAGCACGCCATACAGGTTCGTCCCGTGCGCCTCCGCCCCCGGAGCCTGCCCCTGCGCCCCTGCCGCGGCGCCTCCGTACGTGGCGGTGAGCGTGGCCAGCGTGGGAATGCGTGAGCGCTCGGTGAAGCGCTCCTCGCCAAAGTGCCCCTTCAAGAAGGCGCCGAGCGGCATCGCGCCCGAGCCGCTGAGATGCTCCGAGAGGAACGTCTCCAGCGCGTCCGCGAACGCCTCCGCGGTGGGGTAGCGGTCCTCCGGCTTGAAGGCCATGGCCTTCAGGAGGATGGCCTCCAGTTCCTCGGGCAAGTCCGGCCGCAGCTCGCGCGGTGGCTTGAGCTCGCCCTGCAGCAGCGCGTTGAGCACCGCCAGGTCGTTCTCCCGGGAGAAGGGCCGCACATGGGTGAGCGCCTCGTACAGGCTCACGCCCAGCGCGAAGATGTCCGCGCGGCGGTCCACCTCCTTGCCGCGCGCCTGCTCCGGCGCCATGTACATGTACTTGCCCTTCACCACGCCCGTGCGCGTGTTGACGAGCCGCGACTCGGCCTTGGCGATGCCGAAATCCAGCACCTTCACCTGTCCCTGGTACGTCAGGTACAGGTTCGACGGAGAGATGTCGCGGTGGACGACGTTCAGCGGCTGCCCGGCCTCGTTGGTGAACTCGTGCGCGAAGTGCAGCCCGCGCGCCGCGTCGATGAGGACGCGGAGCACGACGGGGAGCGGCACGTAGTGGCGCTTGCGCCCGGCCAGCCGCAGCGTCGTGGAGAAGTCCTCGCCCGCGAGGTACTCCATGCAGATGTAGTAGCAGCCATCCGCGAAGCCCAGCTCCTGAATCTGCACGATGTTCGGATGGGCCAGCTTCGCCGCCAGCCGCGCCTCGTCCCGGAACATCTCCACGAAGTCGGGGTTGTTCGTCAGGTGCGGCAGCATCCGCTTGATGACGACGTTGCGCTCGAAGCCGTCCGCGCCCAGCAGCTTGGCGAGGAAGATTTCCGCCATGCCGCCTTCGGCCAGCTTTCGCACGAGCACGTACGGGCCATAAGGCTGAAGCAGGGGCACAAGGCCCGCTTCCGTCACAGGCAGGGTCGTCTGGGGGGGGGACATCCTCACGGCCCTCGCTGTTTCAGAGTGCGCACCGTATGGACCGCCGGGGCACCAGGACGCGTCATCTTAAACACCAATACGGGCGGCGAGCCCACCGGCTCCACCCAGGTGTTGAACCGGTGTTTGCCATCCAGCGCCACCGGGCGTCCATTGATGGATAGGCGGGCGTCCACAGGTGCGACACCGGCCGCGCGCACCTTCGCGCCCGCGGCCTGCCCGTTGCGCGGTGTGGACACCATGAGCACCGGCACCGAGTTGTCGTAGACCAGTTCCAGCTTGTTCATCCGTCCCCCCTTGAGCTGTGCACCCGTGGCGGAAAGCGGCGTGACGGACCAGAGGTAGTTGCCCTCGCTCAGCGCACCGGCGTCCAGCGCGGCGCGAGCCTCCGTCACGGTGCGTTCGGCCACCGGCGTATCCAATGCCCCCGCGCGGTACACCGCCACACGGTAGCGCGCCGCGGAGGTCTCCGAGGCATAGGTGAAGGTCACCGCCGGAGGCTTGTCCTGGTAGAAGATGGTCGTCTTCTCCGGCCCCTCGGGCACCACGTTGCGCACCCGCGCCAGCGAGCGCACCGCGCGCTCCGGCGCGAACGACGCGCTTCCCGACACCTGCGTCCCATCCTTGCGGCGCACCCGCCAGTGGAGCATGCCGCGCACCGGCGCGGGCACGTTGATGAAGGGGCGGTACACCGTGCCTGACAGCACCGGCCGCGTGAAGGCCGCGTCCTCCGCGACCTCCACCATGGCCTCGCCCTCCCCTTCCCAGGTGATGGCCACCTCCTGCAGTCCTGGATGGAACACCTCGGCGCCGTCGACTACGCCCAGGGCCAGCGGCGCGGGCGCGAGCGGCTCGACGCGTGGCGCCTGCGCGGAGGACGCCTCGACCGTGGCGCGCTCACCCGCGCGCAGCGCCTGCCGGGCGTCTCCGCGAACCAGCGTCACCTGTCCGGTGAGCGCATCCACCAGATAGCCCGCGGCCGTGCGGCGCACCGCCAGCCGCGCTTCACCGCCGCCCTCCACCTGCAGCCCCGGCAGCACCAGCCGGCTGGTACGCCCTCGCGCGAGCTGCAGGTTCAGCCAGCCCCTCAACAAGTCGAAGCGCGCCTCGTCCGTGGCGCCGCCCTGCTCCGCGGACGTCAGCACCAGCTCCGCGTCCGAGCCCAGAGACGCCACCGTGGCCGAGCCCTCCAGCGCCAGCACCGCGGAGCCTCCGCGCCGGGTGCGCACGCTGCCTCCCGGAGAGAGCACCTCGCCCTGCTTCGCCACCGGACGCCAGTCCGACGCCCCCTTGGCCCGCACCTCCGCGCGCCCCGTCGCCAGCCGTACCGTCACCGGAATCGGCGCCAGCTCCAGGACACGCACCCCGCGGGCCACCAGCTCCGTCCGGCCGGACGTCGCCTCCACCGCGTCGCCTTCGGACGCGCGCAGCGTCTTGCCATCGCGGCCCACGAACTCGATGGCGCCCAGCCGCACCTCGACGCGGCCCGCGTCCTCGGCCACCTGCACGCGAACCTCGCTGGGTTCATCCGCCCCCACGCGCGTGAGGCCGAAGGGCGTGCGGATGGTCAGCGCCACCTTCGAGCCCTGGCTCGTGCGCGTCGCACCAGCGGGCACGCGCGACAACAGGATGCCGCGCTCCACTTGAAGCACGATGCCTCCCGAGTCCGCGCCCAGCGCGAAGCGCGCGTCCGGTCCCACCTCCACGGAACGGCCATCCGGGAATCGCACCGTGGCCGCACCACCCGCGGCCGTCTCCACCGCGTCGCCCCCGTACAAGGGCCCCTCTTCGGCGGGCGCCCGCTTGCCACCTCGCTCCAGGCGCACGTCGCCGCTCAAACCCTCCAGGCGGCCCAGCACTTCGCCAGCGCCGGCATCGACCACCGCCGAGGGCCCGGGAGGCGGCGCCACGGCGTCATCATCACACCCCGCGACGAGGAGCAGCAGGACCAGGAACCAACAACGCGGGGCACTCACCGTTTCCTCCTCGGGAAGAGGTCGACATTGAGGATGGTCCGCTCCCCCTCGCGCAGGGTGATGACCTTCGTCTGGGACAAATGCCCTCGCGCGGAGATGGTGATGCGGTAGGTGCCACCCCGCACCTGGACATTGAAAGCCCCCTTCGCATCCGTGCGCGCGCGCACCCGGGCCTTCGTGATGAGGAGGGTCGCCGCCAATGGCTTGCCCCCTCGCACACTGCGGACCTGTCCCACCAGCGTGGCCCGAGTCCCCTTCTTTTCCGGCGCCAGTGGCACCGACAGCGTGGACTCCTGCCCGGCGAGGACCACCGCCGCTTCATCCGCGGACCGGAAGCCGGAAGACGCCACCGCGACCGCCACGGGCCCCGGAGCCAGGTCCCTCACCACCACCTGCCCTGCCAGGTCCGTGCGCACCTGGGCCGTGCCCACCGACACACGGATGTCCGGCAGCGGCGCACCCGTCCGCGCATCCACCACAGTCACTCGCAGCGCGCCCGTCGGTGGCGGCAGTGGCGCGGCTCGGACCTCCAGCTCCGCGCGCGTGCCCTCCTCCACCGTGGCCGTCGCCTCCGCGGACGCGTATCCCTCCGCCGTCACCTGCGCGGACACCGGCCCGGGCGACAGGGACGCCACTTCGACGAGGCCTTGCGCGTCCGCCACGTGCGCCTCACCCTCCACCATGACCCGCGCTCCGGGCAGCGGCGCGCCCGTCCGCGCGTCGAGCACGTGAAACCGCACGCTCCCGGGCACCACCACCGGCACGGGCACTGGCCGCGTCGTCCGGACACCGCCATGCCACGCCAGCTCCAGCGCCGCGCCCATCCGCCGCAAGCGCTGCCGGGACTGCGTCCCATCCTCCAGCGTCACCGTGTCCTGCACGTGCTGGAAGTCCAGCACCAGCGTGCCCGTCCAGCGCTCCGCTCGCCGCAGCGGCACCAGCAGCGCGCCACCGGCGGAGAACCCCGTCGCCTCCGCCCGGGCGCCCGTGGCGTCGCGCACCGACAGCGAGACCGGCAGCTCACCGCGCGCCTCCAACTGCAGCCCCAGCATCAGCGGAAATCGCACCAGGCCGCCCACCACCGCCGCATGCCGCACGCCCTTAAGGAACACGGGCTCGGCCGAGTCACTGAAGTGGGGAAGCTGCGAGAAGCCATAGCCCGCGCCCAACTCCGCGCGCACCGGGCCCAGGAAGGCGCGCGCCCGGGGGCCCACCGAGGCCCGCCACAGGCTGCCACCGGTGATCCGCAGCGCGCCCTCCCGCAGGTCGAAGGCCTCCCGCTGCAACCCGGCCCACGCGCCCAGCCAGGACGTGCCCAGCCACGCAGTGCCCACGGCCGCCACGTCGTTCGGCGTGAAGCCCTCATAGGTGAGCCCGGGCCCTACATCCGCCTGACGACCGTCACGGAGGGAGAGCCCGTAGCGAAGACGCGACGAGGCGTGCTCGGCCACTTCCTCCGCGTGGGCGGGGGACGTGGCAAGCAGGACGAGGAGCACCAGCGCCAGGCGCGCCACGAAGCAACGCGGGAGAAGCGGGGGCGGCAAAACGCAGCGGAGTATAGAGAAAGCCGGGAAGGCCCCCAACCCCGTGGGACGGGCTCTTTCAGGCCCCACGCTCCCAGGGTGCGGATCCGTGGCCTCCACCCCACAGTGCGTCCGGAGGGCGTGGGAACGGGCACGGAACCTCCTCCAGGAAGCGGAAGGCTTCTTGCTGGAGTGGATACGCTTTGCTAAGCATCCTGACGGTCGGTAGCGCCTCGTCTAACCTCGTGGATTCACTCTAGAAACATCGGAGCGTCGCCATGAGCGGGACGAGCGAACGCTGAGGAGCGCATACGCCCATGGGCACGCAACTGGTGATGTACGAAGAGGAGTTCACCAAGATCAACGCCGTTTGCGACCGGCTTACCAAGGACGCGAACGCGAAGGTGGTCTTCCTCGTCGACAAGAACGGGCAGCTCATCTCCTCCGCGGGTCAGACGCAGAACATCGACACCACGTCACTGGCCTCGCTGACGGCCGGTAACGTGGCCGCGATGGGTGGCCTGGCCAAGCTGATTGGGGAGAACGAGTTCCCCAACCAGTTCCACGAGGGGGCCAAGGACTCGCTGTACATGACCATCGTCGGCAGCCGGGTCGTGCTGGTCGTCATCTTTGACAACCGCACCAGCCTCGGCCTCGTCCGCCTTCGCATCAAGAAGGCCAGCGACGAGCTCACGAAGATCTTCGAGAGCCTGGTGAAGAAGACTGACAGTCCTGGAGCTGGGTCGCCCTTCGCCGAGATCTCCGACGACGATATCGACAACCTCTTCAGCGAGTAACCCGGGAAGCCATGTCCTTCATCAACTACTCATCCCGCGAAATCAACTGCAAGATTGTCTATTACGGGCCCGGGCTCTGCGGGAAGACGACCAACCTTCAGTACATCTACAACAAGACCGCCGCGGAGACGAAGGGCAAGCTCATCTCCCTCTCCACGGAGACGGACCGCACGCTCTTCTTCGACTTCCTGCCGCTGTCGCTCGGTGAGATTCGCGGCTTCAAGACGCGCTTCCACCTGTACACGGTGCCCGGTCAGGTCTTCTACGACGCCAGCCGCAAGCTCATCCTCAAGGGCGTGGACGGTGTCGTGTTCGTGGCAGACAGCCAGATCGAACGTATGGAAGCGAACATGGAGTCGCTCGAGAACCTCCGCATCAACCTTGCGGAGCAGGGCTACGACCTGAACAAGATTCCGTACGTCATCCAGTACAACAAGCGCGACCTGCCCAACGCGGTGACGGTGGAGGAGATGCGCAAGGCGCTCAACCCCCGCAACATCCCGGAGTACCAGGCCGTGGCTCCCACGGGCGTGGGCGTCTTCGACACGCTCAAGGCCGTGGCCAAGCTCGTCCTCACCGAGCTCAAGAAGGGTGGTTGAAGCAAGCGCCCAGGCGGGCGACTCCGGTCCCCGCCCACGGCGTGGCAAGACGTCCTACAGGCAAGGGTGCTATGTCCTCCCTTGCCGTCAGGTCGGACCGTCTGCCCACTGAGGTCGTACCGTGCGTGTCGCCGCCACCTTCCCGCTCCTCGCCCTGCTGAGCGCCGCCCTCTGTGGGCCGGCGCTCGCGCAGGAGCCCGCCGCAACCGCTCCCCCGTCGGCATCGGCCGCAGCGACCGCGGACGAGGCGTTCGACACCCGCGTGAAGACGCTGGAGGAGAACGTCGTCGACCTGAAGGAGAAGATCTACCGCTCCAAGGCGCGCCTGCTCCTGTTGCAGGAGACGGTGCTGGGCGGTGACGTCTCCACGGGCGCTCGCGCCGTCATCATCCACAAGAACGAGATGGGTGGCTCCTTCGAACTGGAGTCGGTGGCGTACGCGCTCGACGGCGCGCCCGTCTACACGCAGGTGGATGAAGAGGGCCACACGGACCTGGGCAAGCGCGAGCTCTTCGAGGTCTTCAATGGCCGCATCGTCCCGGGGCAGCACCAGCTCGCCGTGCGCCTCGTGTACCGGGGCAATGGCTACGGCGTGTTCAGCTACCTGGAGGGCTACAAGTTCAAGGTGCAGTCCAGCTACACCTTCAGCGCGGAGCCGGGGAAGACGTCCACCGTGCACGTGGTGGGCTACGAGCAGGGCGGCATCACCACGGACCTGAAGGACCGGCCCGCGGTGCGCTACGACGTCTCCGTCGCGCGTGAGTCGGGCCGCAAGGCCGCGCCCGCCGCACCACCGCCCGTCACCCGTTCCACTCCCGGTCAGTAGAGGACCAGACGGTGAACGCGTCACTCCGCGCCCTCGCTCTCGCGGCGGTCCTGCTGGGGCCGGCGGCCGTCCGTTCCGCCGAGCCCGCGCAGGTGCCCGCGCCCCCGCCGACCGCGCGCGACCTGTCGCCGCGGCTCGACGCGGTGGAGAAGGGACTGCTCGGCGTCGAGGAGAACCTCCGCTTCGTGGAGACGCAGTTCACCCAGCGCGCCGAGCCCAGTGACGACGATGCCCTCGCGCGCCGCTTCTCCGACGGCGAAATCCACTACCTGCTGGGCGACTGGCCGGCGGCGTCCGTCCTCTTCTATGACCTGGTGAGCGACCCGCGCTTCCGCCCGCATCCGCGCTATCCGGACGCGCTGTTCTACCTGGCGGACTCGCTCCTGGAGCAGCGCAACGACATTGGCGCGCGCCTGTACCTGCGCGAGCTGCTGGCCCTGCCCCCGACCTCCGGGCACTACCGCGAGGCCCTGTCGCGCTACCTGACGGTGGCCGGCCGCCTCAATTACTTCGAGGGTGTCGAGGCCTACGTGGCGCAGGCCCGCGCGCTGTCCGGTGGACAGCTGTCCCCGGAGATTGCCTACGTCCACGCGAAGTGGCTGTTCCGACGCACGGACCTGTCTCCGGCGGACCGCATCGCCCAGGCCCGCGCCGCCTTCACGCCACTGGCGCAGGCGCCCAACGGCGCCTTCCGGCTCCAGGCCGCCTATCACCTGGGCGTGTTGTCCGTGCAGGAAGGTGACCTGCCCGCGGCCATCACCCGCTTCCAGCAGCTGGCCACCCCGCCCTCCGCCCAGGCCGCACAGGCCGCTCCGGGCAGGACGGGTCCTCGCCGCTCCGCGCCCACGCCGGAGGAGGAAGCCCGCCGCATCCGCGAGCTGGCGCTGATGTCTTTGGGGCGGCTGCTGTACGAGACGGGCCGCTTCGACGACGCGCTGGACCGCTATGGCCAGGTGCCGCGTGACAGCGAGTCCTTCCCCGACTCCCTCTACGAATCCGCCTGGGTCCACGTGCGCCGGGGCCACTACCAGCAGGCGAAGAACGCCATCGACATCCTCCTGCTGGTGGCGCCCGACTCGCAGCTCGCCGCCGAAGGCCGCATCCTCCAGGGCAACCTGCTCCAGAAGCTGCGCCGGTACGATGAGGCGACCGACACCTATACCCAGGTCATCGACACCTTCCGGCCCCCCAGGGAGCAGGTGGATGCGCTGCTGAGCTCGCACAGCGACCCGGTGGCGTACTTCGACCGGCTGCTGGTGCGCGCGGACGGCCCGCTGGACATGCGCACGGTGCTGCCCCATCTGGTGCTGAAGTACGCCACCACGCAGCGCGAGGTGGCGGACGCGGTGCAGACGGTGGAGGACATCGACAGCGGTCGCCGGGGCCGGAGCGAGGCCTCGGCCATTGCCCAGCGCATCCTCCACGCCCTGGACACGCGCGGCCTGGAGACCTTCCCGGAGCTGCAGGAGGCCAACACGCGCGCGGACGCGGTCGACACCGCCCTCACCCAAGCGGAGGCGGAGCTGGTGCGGGTGGAGACGCTCGCGATGCAGGCCGTGCTCACGCCCGCCGAGCTGGCGCGGCTGACGGAGGCCCAGCACGCGCGTGAAGCCCTGGAGCGCCGCTTCTCCGCGCTGCCCACCTCGTTGAAGACGCTGGAGGACCGCCGC
Source organism: Myxococcus sp. AB036A (assembly GCF_006547355.1). Taxonomy (NCBI): domain Bacteria; kingdom Pseudomonadati; phylum Myxococcota; class Myxococcia; order Myxococcales; family Myxococcaceae; genus Myxococcus; species Myxococcus sp. AB036A. The sequence continues at coordinate 20,397 of NZ_VHLC01000123.1, forward strand.
GAGCGCATGCAGCGGCGCGTGGACGAGTTGGACCGCGAGGCCCACCGGCTCGACTTCGAGCTTCAGTCGCTCAACGCCATCGCCGCTTCGATACGCAAGTGGGTGGATGACTCGCGGACTCACCGGCAGACGCCTCCGGACGAGGAGCGCGAGTTCCTGCTGCAGTTGCAGGCCGAGGTCCAGACGCTGAAGGACCTCAAGACGGAGCTGACCGCCACGCGCGCGCGGCTGGCGGACGAGCGCAACGCCGTGGACACCACCCTGGCCGGCGAGCGCGCCATCCGCGTCGCCTATGCCGATTCCCTGCGGCGCGAGCACGCCATCCTGCGCGAAGCGGAGCCCCGGGCGGACGCGGAGGTCCTGGCCACGCTGCGGCGCACCCAGGGCGTGCGCGGCCGGCTGGACGGCCTGCGCGAACGCGTGACGACGGCCCGGAACGTGGTGCGCGAGCGGCTGGAGCGCCGGGGCCGCGTCAACCGCGAGAAGGTCATGGCCGAGCAGCAGCTCCTGGAGCGCTACGAGGCCGAAGTCGCCGCCGTCTCCGGTGACGCCAGGCAGTTGGTGGGCCGCATCGCCTACGACAGCATCCGCCGCGTGCGACAGCAGTTCTACGACCTGGTGCTCAAGGCGGACGTGGGCGTGGTGGACGTGGCCTTCAACGAGAAGCAGGACAAGACGACGGCCATCCAGACGCTCTCCACGCAGAAGGACGAGGCGCTGCGCGAGCTGGACGCCGAGTTCCAGGACGTCCTGTCCGAGGTGAAGGAGTGATGCGCTCCCCTCTCCTCGCCGCGCTGCTCGCCCTGGCTGGCCCCGCCTCCGCCGCGGAGGCTCCCGCCGCGCCCGCGGCCCCCTACCTCCAGGGCATGGGACGCACGCCCGAACAGGAGGCGCTGTTCCAGGAGGTGAGCAGCGCGCTGGAGCTCTACGAGTCCGAGGCGCGCGAGTTCCACCGTGAGGTGCAGGAGCTGGTGGAGCAGCGCTATGAGCAGAAGCGTGGCGCGCTGGCGGCCTCCTACGAGAAGCGCCTCAAGGACCTGGAGGCCCAGGAGCGCCGCGAGCGGCTGGACGCCATTGCCCGGTTCGAGGAGTTCCTGCGCCGCTACCCCACCGAGCCGCGCTTCACGCCGGACGTGATGTTCCGCCTGGCGGAGCTGTATTACGAGCGCTCGTCGGACGACCACCTGCTGGCGATGAAGGACTACGCGGAGCGGCTGGAGGCGCACGACAAGAACCCGGACGCGGAGTTCCCCACCGAGCCTCGCGTGGACTACGCGCCCTCCATCGCGCTCTACCGCAAGCTGCTGGCCACCTTCCCGGACTACCGCCTCAACGACGGCGCCTGGTACCTGCTGGCCTACTGCCTGGAGAAGCAGGACCAGTACGACGACAGCCTCCACGCGTACCAGCAGCTCATCGCGCGTTACCCGCAGAGCCGCTTCGCCACCGAGTCCTGGGTGCGCATCGGCGAGTACTGGTTCGACAACTACGAGGACCCACAGGCCCTGCCCAAGGCCGCGCAGGCCTACGAGGCCGCCACGCGCGACGCCTCGCACCCGCTCTACGACAAGGCGCTCTACAAGCTCGGTTGGACGTACTACCGCCTGGACCGCTTCGAGCCAGCGGTGGCGTCCTTCCTGACGCTGGTGGAGTTCTACGAAGCCCAGCGCGTGGCGAAGGGCGACGCGACGGCCGGCGGCGACCTGCGCGAGGAAGCCCTCCAGTACGTGGCCATCTCCCTGGCGGACGACACGTGGGGCGGCATCGCCCGGGCGGATGCGCTCTTCGCCGAGCGTGGCCCGCGCCCCTACGAGGCCGAGGTGTACCAGCGGCTGGGCAACGTCTACTTCGACCAGACGAAGCACGCGCCGGCCATCGAGGCCTATCGCCGGGTGCTGCAGAAGGCGCCGGACGCGCCGGACGCGCCCCTGGTGCAGCAGCGCATCGTCCAGGCCTACGAGCGGGACCGCCTGCTGGGCCTGTCCTTCGCCGAGTCCGAGGCCCTGGCCAACCTCTACCAGCCCGGCGGCGCCTGGTACGAGAAGAACAAGGGCGACACGGCGGCCATCGCCCGTGCCAACGCGCTGGCCGAGCGCAGCCTGTACGGCAGCGCCACCTACCACCATCAGCAAGCCCTGGTCTTCAAGCAGGAGGGCAAGTTCGAGCAGGCCCGGAGCGCCTTCGACATCGCCGCCCGCGCGTATGGCACGTACCTGGAGCGCTTCCCGCGGACGAAGAGCGCGGGCGACATGCGCTTCTATTACGCGGAGTGCCTCTACAACGCCTTCCAGTTCGCCGCCGCCGCGCGCGCCTACGAAGAGGTGCGCGACACGGACGCGGCCAACCAGCACCGCCCGGACGCGGCCCTCAATGCGGTGCTCGCGTGGCAGAAGCAGCTCACGCTGGACATCCAGGCGGGCACGGTGCCGGAGTCCAAGGCGCTGCGCTCGACGGAGCGTCCTCCGGGCCAGGCCGTGAAGCCCCGCCCCTTCGCGCCCACCGAGCAGAAGCTGGTGGCCGCCGCGGACGCCTATGTGGCCCTGCTGCCCGCTGGAGAGAAGGCGCCCGGCATCGCCTATCAGGCCGCGGAGCTGTACTACTCGCACGACGACTTCCCCGAGGCGCGCCGCCGCTTCGAGGCCATCATCCAGGCGTACCCGAGCCACGAGGTGGCCCGCTACGCCACCAACCTCACCATCGAGACCTTCCTCATCGACGAGGACTGGCGGAGCGTGGAGTCCGTCAGCGCGCGGCTGGCCAGCAACGACAAGGTCATCGACCCGTCCAGCGACCTGCACAAGCAGCTGGTGAAGTTCAAGCTCGCCGGCCGCTTCAAGCTCGCCGACCAGCTCATGGCCGAGTCGAAGTACGAAGAGGCCGCGGCGAAGTACATCGAACTGGTGGACGAGTCGCCCCGCCACGAGTTCGCGGACAAGGCCCTCAACAACGCCGCGGTGGCGCATGAGAACACGCGCCGCTTCGACTCCGCCCTGAAGCTGTACGAGCGCATCTACCGCGAATACCCGTCGTCCCCGCTGGCTGGCGGGGCGCTGTTCCGCGTGGCGGTGAACGCGGAGAACTCCTACGACTTCGACAAGGCCGTCGTCAGCTACCAGAAGCTGGTGAAGGACTACCCGGACTCGAAGGACCGGGAGGCGGCGCTGTTCAACGCCGCGCGCCTGCTGGAGGGCCAGCAGCGCTACCCGGAGGCCGCCGCCGCCTTCATGCGCTACGCGGACCTGTTCCCCAAGGCGGAGGACGCGCCCAAGAACCAGTACCGCGCCGCCATCATCTACGAGAAGCAGGGCAACCCCCGTGGCGAGGTCCGCGCGCTGCAGGAGTTCGTGCGCAAGTTCGCCTCGCAGTCCGGACAGGTGGAGCTGGTGGTGGACGCGCACCGGCGCATGGGAGACGCCCACCAGAAGCTGGGCAGCGCGCGCGAAGCGCAGAACGCCTGGGCGCGGTCCGCGGCGGAGTTCGACCGGCGCAAGCTCCAGCCGGACACGCACCCGCTGGCCGCGGATGCCGCCGCCTACAGCCGCTTCCAGCTGGCCGAGCTGGAGTTCCAGAAGTTCGACAAGCTGAAGATTGGCGGCAAAGGCAAGGCGCTGGAGCGCAGCTTCACGGCCAAGCGCAACGGCGTGAAGTCCGTCAACACCGCGTACGCGCGCGTCTACCCGTACAAGCAGTTGGAGTGGACGCTGGCCGCGCTCTACCGCCGGGGCTACGCCCTGGAGCGCTTCGCCAACACCATCATCGAGACGCCTGTCCCGGCGGAGGTGAAGCGGATGGGCGAGGAGGCGGTGGTCGTCTACCAGGACGCGCTGGTCCAGCAGACCACCGCGCTGGAAGAGGCCGCCGTGGAGAGCTACGCCGCCACGCTGGCCGAGGCACGGAAGAACCGCCTCACCAACGAGTGGACGCGCCGCACGCTGGAGTCCCTCAACCGCTTCCGGCCCAAGGAGTACCCGGTGCTCAAGGAGCCCAAGCAGGCGCTCGCCGCGGACGCCACCTACCCGGATGGGCTGGTGGGCAGCATCAGCGGCCCCGTGCGCTCGACGCCGCAAGAGGGCCCGCGCCTGTCCGGGGAGGGAACGAAGTGAGTCCTGGCCCGCGTCTTTCATGTGCCCGCGCGCTGCCCTCCGTGGTGCTGGCCTCCAGCCTCTGGCTGTCCGCGTGCGTCACCCCCCCGCCGCCACCCGGCCAC
>NZ_VHLC01000124.1:0-24547 GCF_006547355.1 Myxococcus sp. AB036A
GGGGTAGGGGACGGAGGTGGGTCCGATTCACTCGCCCGGTACACGCCCGTCCGCGTGGCCTCCACCGCGACACCGGAGGACGGAGGCGGCGGAGGAACAGGCTCCGGCGCGCGGCGCGAAGGCTCCGCCGTGGCGGAGGACTCCGACGCGCGGTAGCCGTCCCTCCGTCCCGAGGGCTTCTCATCCCCGAACGGGTCCTCCTCGCGGCTGTTGCGCCGGCGGGTGGGCTGCGCATCACCGTCGCCGAACGGGTCCTCCTCGCGGGTCAGCTTCTTTCCCTTCCGCCTCTTCGGCGGATCCGCCACCACCCCGGCGGGCAGCCCCTTCAGCGACGAATGCCGGTCCGCACACAGGCCCACGTTCTCCTGGCATTCGGCCAGGCAGTGGGTGAGCTGCTTGATGGTTCGCCCGCTGCCTCCGTATTGGATGGAGCAGTCCTCCTTGCAGGTCGCGTAGTCCTCCTGGCAGCCAGAAGGGACGGCGGCCGCGGCGGGGCCGGCGGCGAGGGTCAGGCCAAGAATCAGAAGGGCTCGCATGGCGATTACGAAAACTACCAGTCTTCTGGGGTTCCGGCGCCAGGGGGGCGCGTTATGGTCCCCTGGCGCGATGGTCGCGCCACGAGGAGGCACATGGCTGTCAGGGTGGGCATCATCGGGAGCCCCGGGTTGGCCCAGGCACTGGGCATCCCCGGCAAGGGCGAGTCCCACATCTTGGAGACGCCCTTCGGTCCTCACGCGGGCCCTATCGTCACCACCGAACTCGAAGGCGTCGCGGTCACCTTCGTCGCCCGACATGGTACCGGCCACGTCTACAACGCCACCCGCGCGCCCTACCGCGCGAACATGTACGCGCTGAAGGTCCTGGGCGTCACCCACGTCCTCGCCACCGGCACCGTGGGCAGCCTGCGTGAGCACATCCATCCGCTCCACCTCGTCCTGCCGGACCAGGTCATCGACCGCACCTACCGCCGTCCCTGCACCTTCTACGACGACGTCGCCGTCCACGTGGACCTGGGCAACCCCTTCTGCGGCACCCTGCGCCAGGTGCTGGAGCACGCCAGGGACCCGCTGGGGCCGACGGTGCACACCGAGGCCACCTACGTCTGCATCGAAGGCCCGTCCCTCAGCACTCGCGCGGAGAGCATGCTCTACCGCACGTGGGGAGGAGACCTGGTGGGCATGACGGGCATGCCCGAGGCCCGGCTCGCCCTCGAGGCGGAGCTCCACTACGCCATGGTGGCCCTGCCCACCGACTACGACTCGTGGCAGCCGCGCGCGCCAGGGCAGGAGCATGACGATCTGCTGGCGCAGATCTCCCACAACCGGAAGGCCGTCACCGCCAGCGGCGCCGCGCTCATCCGCCGCGCGTTGCCTCGCATCGGCGAAGCCCGCGCCACCTGCCGCTGCGACACCGCCCTGGCCCTGGCCATCGGCACCGAGCGCAGCCGCATCCCCGACGAGGTGCGCGGCCGCCTCCGTCCACTGCTGGGCAGATACCTCCCGCCCAACGTCGCCTGACGACACCGCACCAGGTCCTTCGGCCGGGCCACACGCCGTGCGCTCGCCTGGCCGCCTGCTGCCAAAGCGCGCTTCCGTTTTCACCTTCTGAGCCCCGGTACGACCCGGAGCGAGGAGGCGAGCATGCGGTTGCCCAGACTCAAGCACCTGTCCTGGCGCGAGTTCAGCCGGCGCTTCGTGAGGGAGTTCCAGGAGGACAGCGTCACCGACATCGCGGCGCAGTTGTCGTACTACCTGCTGTTCTCGCTGTTCCCCTTCCTCTTCTTCCTCGTCACGCTGGTGGCGTACCTGCCGTTCGCCCCGGGCGCGGTGGACGCGATGTTGGACCGCATCCGTCCGCTGGTGCCGGGAGACGCGCTGGGCCTCATCACCGGCCATCTGCAGTCCCTGGTGAACCAGCCCCAGCCCAAGCTGTTGACGGCCGGTCTGGTCATCACGCTGTGGTCCGCGTCGCGCGGCGTGAATGCACTGCGCACCGCGCTCAACCTGGCCTACGACGTCTCTGAATCCCGGCCCCTCTGGAAGACGCAGGGCCTGGCGATGCTGGTGACGCTGATGGGCTCGCTGCTCATCCCGCTGTCCTTCGCCGCGTTTCTGCTCGGCGGGCGGCTGGGGCTGTGGCTGGCGGGGAAGCTGCAACTCGTGGACGCCTTCCACCTCGTGTGGTCCTGGCTGCGCTGGCCCTTCACCGCGTCACTGGTGATGCTGGTACTGGCGCTCTGCTACTACCTGCTGCCCGACGTGAAGCAGCGCTTCAAGTACATCACCCCCGGCTCCGTCCTGGGCACGGGCCTGTGGCTGACGAGCACCTGGGGCTTCACGCAGTACGTGGAGCACTTCGGCAAGTACAACGTCACCTACGGCTCCATCGGTGGCGTGATGGTGCTGCTGCTGTGGCTCTACCTCTCCGGGCTCATCTTCATCGTCGGAGGCGAAATCAACGCCATCCTCGAGCACGCCTCGGTGGAGGGGAAGTCGAAGGGCGCCCGCGGCTTCGGGGAGCCGGCGCCGCTGGAGCCGCCCCTGAAGACGCCCGGTGCGGCCAAGAGCGCCAGCAGCGCCATGCGGTCGAAGCTGGCGCGCTTCCGGTGGCGGCGCCGCGTGGCCCGGGGGCAGGAGCCCGAACCCACCGTGGAGGAGCAGGACCCTCGCTCCTCCACGCTGCACTGACGGCCGGGGACTACTTGCCGCCCAGGGCCTGCTTGATGGCGGGAAGCCCACCCGGACCGTTGTTGCTGCCCCGCAGGTTCTTCTGCGAGATGATCTTCTGGATGTTGGCGATGCGATCCCTGTTGGTGGGGTGGGTGCTCAGCCACTTCATCAGCGCGGGCGTGTCGCCCTGCTCCTTCTGGAGCTTCTGGAAGAAGGTGATGAGGCCCCGCGGGTCATAGCCCGCGCCGGAGGCGTAGCGGGCGCCGTACTCGTCGGCTTCAATCTCCTCGCCGCGGCCGTGCGCCAGCAGCGTGCCGCCGCTCACCAGCGACGCGGCGATCTGCGCCACCGTGCCCGGGTTCTGCCCCAGCGCCGCCTGGGTGATGGCCTGCAGGCCCATCTGGTTGACCATGGCGCGCGCGGAGTGACGGCCCACGACGTGGCCCGCCTCGTGCGCCATGACGCCGGCCAGCTCCGCCTCCGTGTCCGCGGCCAGGATGAGGCCGGTGTAGACGTACAGGTAGCCGCCGGGCGTGGCGAAGGCGTTGACCATCTTCGGGTCGTCGATGACGTTGATCTTCCACTTCACCCCGGGCCGGTCCTTGGAGGCCTGGTTCAGGATGCTGGTGGAGATGCCGCGCACGTAGTCGACGACGGCCGCGTTCTGCACGTATTTGATCTTCTCCTTCGTCTCCAGCTCCGCCTTGACCTGCTTGCCGAGCTGCTCCTCCTGCTCGTCGGAGATGAGGGTGCGGGCCACGGCCTTCTCGGCGGAGATGCGCTGCTTGGTGCAGCCCGTCGACAGGCCCAATGCCAGGGTGACTCCCAGTACCGCCACGAGGATGCGCTGCATGACGAGTGCTGCCTTTCTTTCCAGAGGTCTACGCCGCGTCGCTCCGCGGGAGGCGCGACGCTGGCCCACATCGGCACCTGCCTTCAAGGGCCACGTGGTGCAAGCATCCAGGCATCCGGCTTTCGCGCCGCTACCACCCCCGTGTTCACTGCCCGGCAGGTAGGCGGTGCGTGGGGACGCCCGCCGGTGTATGTGCCCCCCAGGATGCCAGAGCTACCCGAAGTCGAAATCGCGCGGCGCAACCTGGTGCGCTGGTTCAGCGACCGGCGCCTCGTGCGCGCCGAGTCGGAGAACACCCGCATCTTCCGAGGCGCCGAGCGCCAGCAGTTCGACACGCTGACGGGCCGGTTGGAGTCGCTGGTCCGCCGGGGCAAGTACCTGCTCTTCGCCTTCGAGGGCGGCAAGGGGCTGATGGGGCACCTGGGGATGACGGGCAAGTTCGTCCGCCGCACCGAGGGGCAGGTGGCGCCCTACAGCCGCGCCCGGTTCCATCTGGACGACGGCCATGTCATCCACTTTTCCGATCCACGAATGTTCGGCCGCCTGGAGCCGGCGCCCGCCGCGCGCCTGCGGGAGCTGGACGCGGTGCGAATCCTGGGGAGGGATCCGCTGGCGGATGGCCTCACCGCGGGGCAGCTCCAGCAGGCCGTGGGCTCCTCCCGGAAGGAGCTGAAGGTGGCGCTGATGGACCAGGAGCGCATCTCCGGCCTGGGCAACATCCACGCCGCCGAGGCGCTCTTCCGCGCGGGCCTCCACCCCTCGCGCCAGCCCGGCTCCCTGACGCCAGACGAGTGGAAACGCCTGGTCCAGGGCATCCGCGCCGCCATCGACTTCGGCCTCAAGGAGCAGGAAGGGGAGGAGCCGGTGTACCTTGAGGAGGGGCGCTCGGAGAATCCATTCCAGGTGTACGGCCGCGCGGGGAGCCCATGCTCCCAGTGTGGCACCCGGGTCGAGTCCTTCACCCAGGGAGGCCGTACCACCCACTTCTGTCCCCGGTGCCAGCCGGCGGACGGACGCCGAAGTGAGGCGGGGGCGCCGGCCGTTGACGGCGCGAAGGCCCGCCCTGGTAAGCGTTGACACCCCTTGGTCCCGTCGCTTGAATCGCCCGCCTTTCAGACCCGGCCGCCCCAGGTGGCCCTGGAGATCGTTGCCCATGTCTCACGCCCTGCTGGCGGCGCTACTCGTCGCTTCGTCCACGGCCACCGCTCAGACGCCGGTGCCGGAGGGTAGCCCGCCCGCGCCCGCGGAAGCCGCACCCGCTGCTCCCGCCGCTCCCGCGGAGCTTGTTCCCGCGGAGACCGCGCCCGTGTCCTCCACTCGCGAGGGCGTCAGCCGTGACGACCTGGAAGCGCTGAAGGAGGAACTGCGCGAGGAGATTCGCGCCGAGGCCGCCAAGCAGTCCATTGGCGCCACGGACGAGTGGGCCGAGGAGTTCCCGGAGGAGAAGCGCAAGCTCGAGGTCTTCACGCTCGACGGCTACTTCCGCGTCCGCCCCACGCTCTTCTACAAGTTCGACCTGGGCAAGGCGCCCGGCCGGGAACTCTTCCCGCGCTCGCCTCGCAGCCCGCAGGAGAACACCCAGTCCTTCGCCACCATGCGCGTGCGCCTGGCGCCCACCTTCAACATCTCCGAGCAGGTGGCGTTGAAGATGGAGGTCCTCGGCCTGGACAACTTCGTCATGGGCGCCATGCCGGACACGCTGCTGCCCGGCAACACGCGCAACATCTTCGGCATCTTCTCCGAGAGCCAGGACCCGCTGGCGGACGCGCTCCAGGACTCCATCAAGCTGCGCCGCGCCTACGGTGAGGTGAAGACGCCGGTGGGCATCCTGCGCTTCGGCCGCATGGGCAGCCAGTGGGGCCTGGGCATGCTGCGCAACGACGGCACCTGCTTCGACTGCGACTTCGGCGACACCGTGGACCGCGTCCAGTTCGTCACCAACCCCTTCGAGGGCTGGTACGTGACGCCGATGCTGGACTTCAACTCGGAGGGCGTCACCGACACGCGCGGCACCGTGGGCGAGCCCGTCGACCTGACCCAGTCCGATGATTCGCACAGCTGGGTGATTGCCATCGCGCGCCGGGACACCGACCAGGTCATCCGCTCCAAGCTGGACAACAACCAGGGCGTGCTCCAGTACGGCCTGCACTTCACCTACCGCACCCAGAAGTGGGAGTACGACGGCTCCACCACGAATGGCCAGAACACCGGCTTCATTCCGCGGGACGCGACGCTGTTCGTGCCGGACCTGTGGCTGAAGTACGAGGAGAAGAACTGGCGGCTGGAGTTCGAGGCCGCCGCCCAGCTGGGCCGCATCGGCAACCGCGCGCTGGACGTGGGCGCCATCAACGACCCCACGCTCAACCAGAGCCTCACCGTGGCCCAGTTCGGCGGCGTGGCGCAGGGTGAGCTGCGGCTGCTGGACCAGAAGCTGTCGCTGAACATGGAGCTGGGCTTCGCCTCCGGTGACAAGGCGGCGGGCTTCGGCAACCAGCCGGGCCGCCCGGGCTCGGGCGCCAACGGCCAGACGCGAGAGGGTGACTTCGAGGGCCCGCAGTACGCCTGCGGCACGGGCGGATGCACGGACAACGCCATCCGCAACTTCCGCTTCAACCGCGACTACCGCATCGACCTCATCCTGTGGCGCGAGCTGCTGGTCGGGGTGACGGACGCGTTCTATGTCCGCCCCTCGGCGAAGTACACCATCACCGAGGGCTTCGACATCTACGGCCGCGTCATCTACTCGCAGGCCATGTACGCGCAGTCCACGCCGTCCTTCACGAACAAGGCGCTAGGCCTGGAGGTCAACGTGGGCGCGGACTACAAGACGGAGGACGGGTTCATGGCCGGCATCGCCTACGGCATCCTGTTCCCGATGAGCGGCTTGCAGGAGTTCGACGCGACGCTGCGCAACGACCTGGACACGCCGCAGACCATCCGCGCGTGGCTGGGGATGCAGTTCTAGCCATGCGCCAGGTCCTCGCGCGGCTGTGCGTGGCCGCCAGCGTGTCACTGACGCTGGCGGCGTGTGGCATCAAGGGGCCCCCGCGGCCGCCCGGGCCGCCGCCAGCGCCCGCGACGCAGACGCAGCCGCCGCCCCCTGAGTCGGAGCGAGGGCCCCTGGAGCCGTCGGGGCCCGCCCTGTCTCCCGCGCCGGCGACCGGCGTGGAGACACCGCTGTCACCGCCGGAGTCCGAGGACGCGGGAGTCCCGTGAATCACTTCGCCTATCGCAAAGGCGTGCTCCACGCGGAGGATGTGCCGCTGGCGGCCATCGCCGAGTCCGTGGGCACGCCCACCTACGTGTACTCCACCGCCACGCTCACCCGGCACATCCGGGTGGTGACGGAGGCCTTCGGAGACCGGCCGCACCTCATCTGCTACTCGGTGAAGGCCAACTCGAACCTGGCCATCCTCCGGCTCATCGCAGAGCAGGGCGGCGGGTTCGACATCGTCTCCGGCGGCGAGCTGGCCCGGGTGCGGCATGTGGGCGGGGACGCCGGGAAGACGGTGTTCGCTGGCGTGGGCAAGACGCAGGAGGAGATGGAGGCGGCGCTGGCCGCGGGCATCCTCCTCTTCAACGTGGAGAGCGCCGAGGAGCTGGATGCGCTGGACGCCGTGGGCCGCCGCCTGGGGCGCCGCGCGCCATTCGCCCTGCGCGTGAACCCGGACGTGGATGCGCGCACGCACCGTTACATCTCCACCGGCCTGAAGACGTCGAAGTTCGGCGTGCCGTTCGAGGAGGCGGTGGCCCTCTACGCGCGCGCGAAGAAGATGAAGGGCCTGCTGGCCGCCGGGTTGGATTGCCACATCGGCTCGCAGCTCACCCAGACGGCGCCCATTCGCGCGGCCTTGTCCAAGGTCGCGGGCCTGTACTCCGCGCTCAAGGAAAAGGGCCATCCGCTGGCGTACCTGGACGTGGGCGGCGGGCTGGGCATCACCTATCTGGACGAGACGCCGCCGTCTCCGGAGGAGTACGCCCGCACCGTGCTGGCCGCGGCGGGTGCCACCGGGGCCACGCTCATCCTGGAGCCGGGCCGGGCACTGGTGGGCAACGCGGGCGTGTTGCTCACGCGTGTGCTGTACCGGAAGAAGACGCCAGCGCGGCACTTCGTGGTGGTGGACGCGGGCATGAATGACTTGCTGCGCCCCGCGCTCTACGAGGCGCACCACGGCCTTCAGCCCCTGGTGAAGCGGCGGGGCAAGGCGGTGGAGGTAGACGTGGTGGGGCCGGTGTGTGAATCCACCGACGTGCTGGCGAAGGCGCGGCCCCTGGTGCTTCCGCAAGCAGGCGAGTTGTTCGCTTTCATGAGCGCGGGCGCGTACGGCATGAGTATGTCGTCCACTTATAACTCCCGGCCACGCCCGGCCGAGGTGCTGGTGGACGGTGCGGCGTGGCGCGTGGTCCGGGAGCGGGAGCGCGTCGAGGATCTCTGGCGCGGCGAGCGGGCCTGAACGTATAAGCGCCGGCATGAAGACCTTCGAAGGCTCCATGACGGCGCTGGCCACTCCGTTTCGCAACGGAGCGCTCGATGAGCCCGCATACCGGGCGCTGGTCCGCCAGCAGATTGAAGGGGGCACCAGCGTGCTGGTCCCCATGGGCACCACCGGCGAGGCCGTGACGATGACGGCCGACGAGCGGGCCCGCGCGGTGAAGGTGGTGGTGGAGGAGGCGAAGGGCCGCGTGACGGTGGTGGGCGGCGCCGGCTCCAACAGCACCGCGGAGACCATCGACGGCGTGCGCCGCGTGCGCGACGCGGGCGCGGACGGCACGCTCATCGTCACGCCCTACTACAACAAGCCCACGCAGGCGGGCTTGCTGGAGCACTACCGGGCGGTGGCCAAGGCGCACCCGGGCTTCCCCATCATCGCCTACAACGTGCCGGGCCGGACGGGCGTGGACCTGCTGCCCGACACCGTGCTGCGGTTGTGTGACATCCCCGAGGTGGTGGCGCTCAAGGAGGCCACCGGTAGCATGCCTCGGGCCATCGACATCCTGGAGAAGTGCGGCGACCGGATGACGCTCCTGTCCGGTGACGACTTCACCGTGCTGCCCTTCATCGCCTGCGGCGGCAAGGGCGTCATCTCCGTGTCGTCCAACGTGGCGCCGCGGATGATGGCGGACCTGGTGGCGGCGGCGCGCGCGGGGAATATCGCGGTGGCGCGCGACCTCCAGGTGCGGATGAACGAGCTGCACCGCCTGCTCTTCATCGAGTCCAACCCCACGCCCGTGAAGTGGGGATTGCACGTGATGGGATTGTTCGGGCCCGAACTGCGGTTGCCCCTGGTGCAGATGACCGAGCCCAACGCCGCGAAGCTTCGCGACACCCTGCGCCAGCTGGGCCTGCTCACGGGCTGAGCTCTCCCTCATCCCGCCGTTACCTGGAGCGCGGCAGACATGATTCGCACCGTCATCACCGGCATCACCGGCCGCATGGGCAGCACGTTGCTTCGCCTGGCGCTCGACTCGGGAGACCTGCGGGTGGTGGGAGGCACGGCGCGGCCGGGCAGTGCCTCGGTGGGCCAGGACGCCGGGGTGGCGACGCGGCTGGGCCCGGTGGGCGTGACGGTGGTGGACAGCCTGGAGCGAGCGCTGGACGCCGCGCCGGCGGACGTCGTCATCGACTTCACCAGCGCGGAGCTGAGCGTGGCGCACGCGAAGGTGTGTGCCGCGCGCGGCGTGGCCCTGGTGGTGGGCTCCACCGGCTTCACGCCGGAGGCGTCCGCGGCGCTGGCGGAGAGCGCGAAGGCGGTGCCCATCGTCGCGGCGCCGAACATGTCGGTGGGCGTCAACCTGGTCATCCGCATGGCGGCGGAGCTGGCGCGGGTGCTGGGGCCGGGCTTCGACGTGGAGGTGCTGGAGGCGCACCACCGCATGAAGAAGGACGCGCCCAGCGGCACCGCGCTGCGGCTGGCGGACGTGCTGGCGGAGGCCCTGGGGCGCACCCAGGAGGACCTCACCTTCGCCAGGCATGGGCAGATTGGCGCGCGGCCCGCGCGCGAGATTGGTGTGCAGACGCTGCGGGGCGGCGACGTGGTGGGCGAGCACACCGTGTACTTCCTGGGCGAGGGCGAGCGCATCGAGCTCACGCACCGCGCCACCAACCGAGACCAGTTCGCTGCTGGCGCGCTGAGGGCCGCGCGCTGGGTGGCGGGGCGCGCGCCGGGTCTCCATGACATGGCCGACGTGCTCGGCTTCCAGAGGACTTCATGACGACCGCGCGCTACTGCCGCTTCCTGCATGAGGGCCGTGCGCACCACGGCCGGGTGGAAGGCTCCGAGGTGGTGGTCCTCACCGCCGCGCCCTGGGCCGGCGCGAAGGAGACGGGCATCCACCGCTCGCTGTCCTCGCTGACGCTGCTGGTGCCGTCGGACGCGTCCAAGGTCGTGTGTATCGGTCAGAACTACCGCAAGCACGCGGAGGAGATGGGCAAGCCGGTGCCGCCCGAGCCGCTCATCTTCACCAAGCCCTCCACGGCGCTCAATGGCACGGGCTCGGCCATCCGCATCCCCAAGGCGAGCCAGGAAGTCCACTACGAGGCGGAGCTGGCGCTCGTCATCGGCGAGAAGCTGAAGAACGCCGACGAGTCCACCGCCGCGCGCGCCATCTGGGGCCTCACGTGCTTCAACGACGTGACGGCGCGCGACGTCCAGCGCCGCGAGATTCAGCACACCCGCGCCAAGGGCTACGACACCTTCGCGTGCGCGGGGCCGTGGGCGGTGACGGGCCTGTCTCCCGACGACCTCCGCATTGTGTGCCGGGTGAACGGGCAGGTGCGCCAGGACAGCCGCACGTCCGACATGATTTTCAGTCCCGCGCGCCTGGTGTCGTTCATCTCCCACATCATGACGCTGCTGCCTGGGGACATCGTCAGCACCGGGACGCCGTCGGGTGTGGGGAAGCTGTCGGCCGGGGACACGGTGGAGGTGGAGCTGGAGGGAATCGGAACCCTGGTGAACCCTGTTGAGATGGAGCCGTGAGCGACACCGTCTACGTCGGGTTGGGTTCCAACGAGGGGGAGCGCGAGAATCACCTCGTCGCCGCCCTGTCCGCGCTGTCCCGCATCGACGCGGTGGCGGTGCTCCACTGCTCCTCCCTTTTCGACAGCGCCCCCGTGGGGCCGCCGCAGCCGCGCTTCCTCAACGCGGTGGTGGCCCTGGAGTGTGGCCTGCCGCCGCAGCGGCTGCTCTGCATCCTTCAGCAGATTGAGAAGGACCTGGGCCGCACCCGGGAGGTGCGCTGGGGCCCGCGCACCATCGACCTGGACATCCTCTTCTGGGAGGGACAGGTGGTGGCCGACCCCACGCTCCAGGTGCCCCACCTGGAGCTGCACAAGCGCCGCTTCGCCCTGGAGCCGCTCGTTGAGCTGGCGCCCCACCTGCGTCATCCGGTACTGGGGATGTCGGTGAAGGAGCTCCTCGGGAAACTCGCCCCGCAGGATGTCCGCAGGAGCGAGGCCACGTGGTGGCCGGAAGCGAGCTACTCGAGCAACGACACATGAACCTGTCCCTTGCCCTGGCCACCGCGGCGCTGCTGACCGCCCAGCCCTCGACGCTGCCTCCCGGCCACCCGGTCATCCCTCCGGGGACCACGGCCTCTCCCGCCACCTCTGGCATGCCGGAGGGCCACCCGCCGACGGAGGGCGCGGCTCCCAGCATCAGCCCGGAGCAGCTGCCCCCAGGCCACCCGCCCATGTCGGGCACGGGCCGGGCGCCGCCGTCCGCGGAGGAGCTGCTGCGCCAGCTCGACTCCACGGAGGGACTGGCGGACCGTGAGAAGACCTTTGAAATCGCCGCGTCACTGGGCCGCCTGTACTACGTGAACGGCCGCAACGCGGAGGCCAGCACCTACCTTCAGCAGGCCCTGGCGCGCGCCCAGCCCACGCGGGAGCTGTTCCTGGCGCAGCGCAAGAAGCTGGGCAAGGCCGCGGTGCCCACCGCGGAGGCGGCGGGCTGCGGCTTCACCCCGAACATGCCGGTGGAGGACATGGGCGCCGCCGCGCAGGCGCGCGCGAAGAAGGGTGACACCGCGGGCGCGGCGGGCTGTGCGCGTGCGGCGCTGGCGCCGGTGCTGGACGTGGCGGTGATGCAGGCCAACGCGCTCTACCTGTCCAACGACAGCGGCAAGGCGCTGGGGGCCTACGACGCCGTGCTGGAAGTGGAGCCCCTGCACGAGGAGGCCCTCTATGCGCGCGCGGCGCTGCTCTTCGAGACGAAGGGCGACGACGTGGCGGCGCTGAAGAAGGCGGGCGAGGGCTTTGAGGCGGTCGCGACCACGTACCCCGATTCGTTCCGCGCGCCCATGGCGAAGCGGATGGTGGCGCTGGTGGAGGAGACGGTGAAGGCGGGGGGCCGCAAGCAGTTGCTCGCCTCGCGCGCGGAGGACCGCCGCATCCGCCTGTCGCAGGCGCCCGCTGCCACCGCGCCGGATGCGCCGCGGCCGCTGTCGCAGGAGATGGTGGACGCGGTGAAGAGCACCGAGCGCACGCCGGAGCTGGAGCAGGGCCTGGCGAAGCTGGTGGACGAGGGCGAGGAGCTCCTGGCGAAGGGCCAGTACCAGGAAGCGCTCGCCAACTACACGCGCGTGGTGCCCTTCCAGCCGGAGAACGGGCGCGCGAAGGCGGGCATGGCCTGGGCCCTGGTGTCCCTGGAGCGTCCCATGGCGGTGCGCGTGTGGGGCGTGGCCGTGCAGACCGACCCGCTCTCCGTGGAGAAGCTGGGCGACACGCTCAAGGCCAAGGGCGACGACAAGGGCGCGAAGGCGCTCTGGGAGAAGCTGGCCACGGACGCGCCGGACTACCCGAACAAGGCGAGCCTGCAGGCGAAGCTGGGCAAGTAGCCGCGGTCAGGAGGGGCGCCGGCGCATGCCGGCCCGGGCCCCTCTGCGACTTCGTGTCAGGGCAGAGCGGGGAGCTTGCAGGGCCACCATGCCGGGGGGGTGGCCCGGTCATCCCAGGTTTCGTCCCAGTAGTCCTTGAGTGCGTAGACCTCGGTGTTGGCATAGCTGCAGAACCGCTGCGGGTGCTTGTTGACCACCAGCGTCTCGTCCCGGTTGTAGACAATCGTGTCGCGCCGGCACTTCTGGGTGCTCCCGGCGGGAGGCGGCCCGGCGGTAGTCGCACGCTCAAGCTTGGAGTACAGGATGGAACTGGGCTGCTCGCAGGCCAACTCCTTGTAGCGGCCGTCCGTCGCGATGGAGACGTTCAGCGTCACGCGGTGTTCCGTCAGGAAGCACCCCTCGAAGTACTGGTATCCATCGGGCAAGCTCGGGTCATTCCTGTATCGGTAGGTCACTAATGAATAGCCCTGCGGGGGGAGCGGGCATTCGCCGAAGAGCTTTTCATAGAGCGGATGCAGCGCGCCCTCCCGGTACACTATCCAGTGGTACTCCGTTTCGCCTCGGTCGTACCCTTCCTGATGCCCAACGACGAGGTCGGGGCTGGAAGTTGCTGTCAGGCTGACCCGGTCGAGCTTGGCGTTGTCGTTGCCGTCCACGTAGGCGAGCACATAGGCGACACCCAGCTTCGAGCCTTCTTCGCCATGCAGGACGCCGGGCTCGGGCAGCCGATGGACGGGCATGCTGAAGGTGTTGGGGAAGCGCCCGTTCACCTTGACGTCGACGGCGCGCCGCTCGAAGGCCTGCCTGGGGCTCACCCGTTGGCATTTGCCCACCGCGATATGGAAGGGATTCTCCATCATGCATTGGAGCGTGGCCTCGGGCCAGTGTTCCCAATAGAGGGCCGCCCGCAGCTTCTTGGCGCGTGCGTCGTCGAGTGACTCGGTGCCGAGAAGCGTGCCCTCCACCGTGAACAATGCTTCGTCCTCGGCTTCGTCTCCCAGGAGTCCTCCGCAGCCAGCGAGGGCCAGCGTGAGGAGCCCGGTTCCAAGTGTTGCGTGTGCCTTCCGTTGCGCCATGTCACCCGTCCTTGTGTGTGGAGGGCTCGCTGAACTCTTTCTGCTCGCGAGGGCCTCTTGCGTTGCAGGAAGGGAGACGCGGGGCGGGGACTGCGTGGGACATCTTTCAATAGCTCCAGGTGCTTCCAATCAGCAGGCTGGGCGTTGCCTGCACGCGCAATTGAGCATCCTCCTTCATCAAGGCCACCCATCCGCCGAGCCGCAGGAAGAGCCCGGCGCTCGCGCCGACGGGAACCTCCGCGGAGACCGCGGCGAAGGTGGCCGCGCCCGCGCCCACGCGCATCCTTGCTGCGGGAAGGTTCAGTCTTCGCCGCTGAGCGGCCTCAAGGCTGGTTGCGCGCTGAACCACCCCGATGGCGCCTCCGCCGACATGCGCGCTGGTCCAGACAGCACCGATGGCACACGCCAGCCCGACGCCGCCCCACAACCCCAACTCGGCATGGTCCATCCGCAGTGAGTGCGTGGTCCCTCGATGTCCTCCGAGCGTCAGTCCACCTGTGACAGAGAGCCCTGGCTTTGTGCCCGCAGACGCTTCTCTTGCGAACAGCACGCCCGCCTGAGGCCCCCAACCACCCACGTGCGTGGAAGACCTGCCGACGCCGAGTCCGGCTTGAAGTCGCCAGCCACCGTCCTCCAGGAGTGCGCCCTTGCGCTGGTGTAGCGCGAGCGTACGCACTTCGAGTGAGGCGGGGTTCAAACGGTGGTGGCTGCCCCAGGGAAGGTAGACCTTGCCAAAGAGCACCTGCGCGCCTCGCCTGACTTGAATGCGATAGCGGCCAGAGGGCAGCGCCAGCCGCACCGGGGCCTGCGGACGCGGTTCCACTTCCGCCATCACCTGGAGCGTGCGCTCGTCGACCAGCACCACGCTGTCTCCCAGCGCGGGTGGGAGCTCCAACTGCGCCTGGGCCCGTTCCAACGTGGTGATGAACAGGTCGCCTTCTCCTGCCAGTTGGCTGGACAGCTCCGGGTGCTGAACCGCCGCGCTGGAGCCATGCGAGGCAGCGAGGGTGCGGTGGTAGACGTGGCCATAGGCTTCGGTGATGCTCACGCGTCCGTCACCGTCCACGTCCGCGGCGCCTCGCAGTCCTGAAATCAGGTGGTGCGAGAAGTAGGAGCCCTGAAGGCTGTCGGATTCCTGTGCGACTTCGTGCGCGCCCGCGGAGGTGATGAGCACCTTTCCGGAAGGGCCCACCTGTCGCACGAAGGAGATGTCGAAGGCGGGTGCGGACTTGAGTCCCTTGGCGCGCCCACGCACCATCGCTCCACTGTGGCAGGCGTCCAGCACGGCCACGGTCACCGTGGAGGGAACCTCGGCGAGCAGCCGTTGCAGCTCGGCGAGCGGAAAGTCCTCTCCTCCCATGCGGAGCGCGGTGTCGTCTCCGTGCCCGGAGTAGTAGAAGAACAGCAGCGTGCGTTCCCCCGCGCGCCGCGCCTCCTCGATGCGCCCCCGCATTCTCGCCAGGGTCAGCCGCACACTGGCGGGAGATTCACCTCGAAGGAGGATGCGGCGGTCCTCGGGAACGCCGCCAAGCTGTCCCCAGAGCGCGTCCAGGCGTTCCGCGTCTCGCTCTGCCCAGCGCAGGGGCTCGTCGGTGTCCAGGCCCAGGTTGTGGCCGACGCTGAGGGCAAAGCGACTTTCCGCGCCCGCGGGCCATGTGGCCAGCAGCGTTCCCGCGATGGCGAGACATGTGAGAACCTTCGAAGCCGCTGTTCCCAAGGCGCTCATGGGTGTTCCTTGGGCAGCTCGCGGACGATGTACCGCATTGTAGGGAGTGGCGGGGGCTTGGGAGGGAAGTCCATTCCCTCCGCTGCCCGCTCCATCCAAAGGAGGACCGTTTCAGGCGAGGGCGCGCGGCCAGCGATGGGCGTAAGTACCATCACCAGGGCCTCTCGCTCAGGGGCCGCGTCCAGTTCCAGGCTGCCCGGAAGCACCATGCGTCCCGGTTCCATTTTCACCGCGCCGCCGGTTTGGGGAAATCCATGCAGTGGCGTCAGGCGGCCGTGGTCGCTCACTGCCAGCACATACAGCGAGCCGCCTTCCACATCTTCCACTTCGACTCTCACCCGGTCTCCAGGACGCAGGACCACGCCAGCGGTCTGCTCGAAGACAGCCTCGCCGCGTTTGACGAGGAACCGCGCCGTGAGGCCTCCTCGGACCCGTACCTGCTCGTGTTCCTCCGTCGGTGGGCTCCAGGTCTGTACCCCGATAAGCCCCAGTGCGAAGAGCCCGAAGACGGGCAGGGCCCACCGGAATGGCCATTGCCAAGGGCTTGTTTCAGGCGGCCGCGGCGCCAGCCGTGACTGGATGACGTTGAAGGGATGCGTGACGGCGAAGGCGTCTCGTGCTGCCTGCCGGTCGCGCAGATGTGCGGTCAGCGCCGGTGATGCGCGTGCTGCGTCCTCCACGTGTCGTGCGTCCTCGGCGGACAGCTCTCCGCAGAGATATCGCTCGATGAGCAGGTCCGGCACGCCTGGAAAGCGAGGGTGGGAAGGGGGCCTCATGAGGATGCGGTTCCTCTCCGCGCAACGAGATTCGGGGGCACTTCCAGGAGGCGCCTTGCGGTATCGAAGAAGGTCTGAAGCTTTCGCTGCACTGTCTTGCGCGACACGTCGAGCAACAGGGCAATCTGTTCCTGCTCGAGCTCGTCGAAGAACCGGTGCGCGACGACGCGCTGGACGTCTTCCGGGCAGTGGGCGAGCACGTGCCGCACCAGGTCCGCTTCCACGAGGAGCCGTTCCATCGCGGCGTCCGGGGGGGCGTGGACGTCCCACATGGGAGCCCGCAAGGTGAGGGCACTGGTGGCCTCGGTGCGACGACGGCGCAGCAGCGAGAAGCATTGCCGGTCAGCCACCGTCAACATCCAGGACAGCGGAGAACTCGCGGCTCGCACCTGCTTCAGGTGTGCATGGACGCGCAGGAACACCTCCTGCGTGGTGTCCCAGGCCAGCGCGTCGTCGCCGAGCAGGCGCTGGCACCGCCGGTAGACGGGTTCACCGTAGCGACGGTAGTACCCCTCGGTCTGTACGACGTCGTCTTCCGGCTCGCGCACGGACGCCCTCACGCGGGGCCAACGGCCAGCCCCCCGACCAGTGTCGCCCGGTCTGGGCGTCCGAAGGGGTGGGGCCCCGTGGCACGAGACGCATGGGCGTCACCGCGTGGGACATTTTTCCGGAACGAACTTCCCCCCTTGACGATCGGCGGCGGTCTTGTTGTCCGAAAGGCGTCCGCTCAGACGAACTTCGCGGCCAGCAGGTCCTGCACGTCGAGCAGGCCCACGGCGCGGCCTTCCACGTCCACCACGGGGAGCTGGTCCACCCGCAGCTCGCGCATCTGCGTGGCCGCGGCCAGCACCAGCGTCTCCGGCGTCACGCAGCGCGGGTTCTTCCCCATGAGCTCGCGCACGGGCACGGTGAAGTCGGTGAGGCCCGCCTCCACGCGGCGGCGCAAGTCGCCGTCGGTGAAGATGCCCACCAGCTTCCCCGCCTTGTCCACCACGCACGCGGCGCCCGGACGGCCCGGCGTCTTCGTCATCACCCCCACCACCGCGGACAGGGGCGAGGTGTCGCGCACCAGCGGGTTGGCGTTGCCGGTGCGCATCAGCTCGAAGACGCGCTGCACGGAGCGCCCCAGCTTCCCGCCCGGGTGCAGCAGCGCGTAGTCCTCCGTGCCGAAGGGCCGCGAGCGCAGCACCGTCATCGCCAGCGCGTCGCCAATCGCGTGCAGCGCGGCGGTGGAGGCCGTGGGCACGAGGCCCATGGGGCAGGCCTCCGCGATGGCGCCGATGTCCAGCACCACGTCCGCGCCGCGGCCCAGCGGGCTCTTCGCGTCGCCGGTGAGGGCGATGACGGGCGTCTCCATCCGCTTGAAGGAGGGGAGCAGGCGAATCAGCTCCTCCGTGGAGCCGCTGTTGGACAGCGCGAGGATGACGTCGCCCCGGCCCACGCGGCCCAAATCTCCGTGCACGGCCTCGGCGGGGTGGAGGTACACGGAGCGGATGCCCGTGGAGGCCAGCGTGGCGGACAGCTTCTGGCCGATGTGGCCCGCCTTGCCCATGCCGGTGACGATGACCTGGCCGCGGCAGTCGCGCACCAGCTGCACGGCGCGCAGGAAGTCGTCTCCCAGACGTTCCGTCACGCCGAGGATGGCGCGGGCCTCGGCCTCCAGCACGCTCCGCGCGTAGGCGAGCGTGGCCTCCGCGTCGGGGAGGACGGCAGGTACCTGTTCGGGACGGCCGGGGAGGGCGCGCAGGCGGGGCTTCTTGGCGGCGGAGCGGGAAGGGCGAGCCATGTTCAGTGTCCGGCCTTCTACCTCCGCACCCCCGCGGTGGCCACCCTTGACGCATGGGGGGGCATCGGTTACGCGCCTGCTCGCCCGGCCTCCATTGGCCGGGGCACATTCCACCTTCAAGAGAGGGACGAGATGAAGTTCTTCATCGACAGCGCCGACGTGGAGGAGATTCGCAAGGCCCACGCCATGGGCTGCGTGGACGGAGTGACGACCAACCCGTCCTTGCTCGCCAAGGTGGGCCGGGGCCTGGAGGAGACCATCCGCGAAATCTGCTCCATCGTGGATGGCCCCATCAGCGCCGAATGTGTGTCCATGGAAGCGGACGAGCTCATCAAGGAAGGCCGCTCCCTGGCGAAGATCCACGACAACGTCGTGGTGAAGATTCCCATGGGCGTGGAGGGCATGAAGGCCACCAAGGCGCTGACCGCCGAGGGCATCCGCACCAACGTCACGCTGTGTTTCTCCGCCAACCAGGCCCTGCTGTGTGCCAAGGCCGGCGCCACCTACGTGTCGCCCTTCGTGGGCCGGTTGGATGACATCTCCCAGGACGGCATGGAGCTCATCTCCCACATCCTGGAAATCTACCGGAACTACGAGCACTTCAACACGCAGGTGCTGGTGGCCAGCGTGCGCAACCCCGTGCACGTGCTCCAGGCCGCCCGCCTGGGCGCGGACGTGGCCACGCTGCCCTACAACGTCATCACCCAGCTGGCGAACCACCCGCTCACCGACGCCGGCATCAAGAAGTTCCTGGCCGACTGGGAGAAGGTCCCCAAGGCCGTCAAGCCGCCCGCGGCCAAATAGCCCCTCGGGAAATACAGACTAACGGCGGTTTCCGTGGCTCCAATCCCTCTGCGGGGTTGGGGCCTGTTTTTTTGAGAAAAATGGAGCCCGTCCTCCTCCGGTTCCCGGCGGGTTGCACTGGCGATTTCGCGCCGCGGCATGTATTCGTTGACTCCCGAGTCAACGAGCCGAACCCGTCACGAGGTCCCCATGGAATTCCAGCTCACCGACGCCCAGCGCGCGCTGCAGGACGCGGCACGCAAGTTCGCCCGCGAAGTGGTGCGTCCGAAGGCCGCCCACTACGACGAGACGGCCACCTTCCCACTCGATTTGCTGACGACCGCGTGGGAGCTGGGGCTGCTCAACATGGCGATACCCGCCGAGTACGGCGGCGTGGGCCTGTCCCATCTGGACCAGACCATCGTCGCCGAGGAGCTGAGCTGGGGCTGTGCGGGCGTGGCGACGTCCATCATCGCCAACGACCTGGCCAACCTCCCCATCATCCTCCACGCGACCGAGGAGCAGAAGAAGCGGCTGCTCACGCCCTTCACGGAGAAGCTGAAGTTCTCCTCGTTCTGTCTCACGGAGCCCGAGGCCGGCAGTGACGTGGCCAACATGCAGACCACGGCGCGGCTGGACGGAGACCACTACGTCCTCAACGGCGCCAAGTGCTTCATCACCAACGGTGGCCAGGCGAGCCAGTACACGGTGTTCGCCACGGTGGATAAGGGCAAGAAGCACAAGGGCATCACCTGCTTCGTGGTGGAGGGCCGCCCCGAAGGGCTCTCCGTCAGCAAGCACGAGAACAAGATGGGCCAGCGCGCCAGCGAGACGGTGTCGCTGACGTTCGAGGACGTGCGCGTCCCGGTGGCCAACCGCATTGGCGAAGAGGGCCAGGGCTTCGCCATCGCCATGGCCACGCTGGACAACAGCCGCCCGCTGACGGCCATGTTCTCCGTGGGCATCGCGCGCGCCGCGCTGGAGCACTCCATGGAGTACGCCACGCAGCGCCGCACCTTCGGCAAGCCCATCATCGAGCACCAGGCCATCCAGTTCATGATTGCCGACATGGCCATGAACACCCACGCGGCGCGCATGCTCACCTATGAGAGCGCGTGGCTCTTGGATGAGGGCAAGCGCAACTCCCTCCAGTCCAGCTACGCCAAGTGCTTCGCCGCGGACATGGCCATGAAGGTCGCCACCGACGCCGTCCAGGTGTACGGCGGCTACGGCTACATCAAGGAGTACCCCGTGGAGAAGCTGATGCGCGACGCCAAGCTCATCCAGGTCTACGAGGGCACCAGCCAGGTCCAGCGGCTCGTCATCGCGCGGGAACTGTTCAAGTAGCGCCGCGGCACTGCGTCCGGCGGCCGTTTCCCATTGCCGCCGCGACGCGCCAATGCCTATTAACCCAGACCGTTTTTCCAGATTCCAAACTCCTCCCCGTAAGGAGAAGCACCGCCGTGAAGATCCTCGTCACCGCCAAGCGCGTGGAAGACCCCGAGTCGAAGATCAAGGTCAAGCCGGATGGCTCGGGCATCGTTCAGGAGGGGCTGAAGTACAAGATCAACCCCTTCGATGAAATCGGCGTCGAAGAAGGACTTCGGCTCGTCGCGAAGCACCAGGGCGAGGTCGTCGTGGTGTCCATCGGTGGCAAGGAAGTGCAGGAGCAGCTCCGGCACGCGCTGGCCATGGGTGCGCACCGCGCCGTGTGGGTGAACCACACCGGGCCGGTGGACCAGCTCGGCATCGCGGCCCTGCTCCAGAAGGTCGTGGAGAAGGAGCAGCCGGACCTCGTCATCCTCGGCAAGCAGTCCATCGACGATGACCAGAACCAGGTGGGCCAGTACCTCGCCGAGTTCCTCGGCTGGGGCCAGGCCACGTTCGCTTCCAAGGTGGAGTCCATGGAGAGCGAGCAGGAGAAGAACAAGGTTCCCGCCATCGTCCTCTCCGCCGACAAGAAGAGCGTGCAGGTGATTCGCGAGGTCGACAACGGGCTCGCCACGGTGGAGTGCCAGCTGCCCGCCGTCGTCACCACGGACCTGCGCCTCAACCAGCCGCGCTACGCCAGCCTCCCGGGCATCATGAAGGCGAAGAGCAAGCCCATCGAGGAGCTGACGCCGGCCAAGCTGAGCGTGGATGTCACCCCCGCCATCCAGGTCCTGAAGATGTCCGCGCCCCCGGCGCGCAAGGCCGGCATCAAGGTCGCGGACGTTCCTGCCCTGGTCGAGAAGCTGCACAACGAGGCGAAGGTCGTCTGAGCGGCCCTTCCGCACACTCTCTACGGAGTCATCCAAATGCCTATCGTTCTCATTGTCGCCGAGCAGCAGCCGGACGGGAACCTCCGCAAGGCCACCCTCAACGCCATCTCCGCCGGTAAGCAGCTCGCGGAGAAGGCCGGTGGTGAGCTTCACATCGCCTTGGTGGGGAAGGACCCCTCGAAGGTCGCTGACGAGCTCAAGGGTTATGGCGCGAAGGCCGTTCACCTGGGCGCCGCCGCCGAGCTGGAGCACTACCTCGCGGAGACCTACGCGCCCGCCATCGCCGCCCTGGCCCAGGAGCTGAAGGCGGACTACATCGGCATGGCGTCCACCGCGCAGGGCAAGGACCTGCTGCCCCGCGTGGCCGGCCGTCTGCGCGCCGCCATGGCCACCGACGTCATGGCCATCAACGGCAGTGGCGCGGACATCACCTTCACCCGTCCCATGTGGGCCGGCAACGTCTTCGCCGACGTGAAGCTCACCACGCCGGTGAAGGTGCTCACCCTGCGCGCCACCGAGTTCCCCGCCGCCGCTGGCGGTCAGGGCGCCGCCGAGGTGAAGACCTTCAGCCCGAAGGTCGAGGCCTCCAAGACGAAGTTCGTCGACTTCAAGGAAGTGAAGAGCGCGCGTCCCGAGCTGACCGAGGCTCGCGTCGTCATCTCCGGTGGTCGCGGCACCAAGGGCGACTTCAAGGAGATTGAAGGCCTGGCGGACGACCTGGGCGCCGCGGTGGGCGCGTCCCGCGCGGTGTGTGACGCGGGTTGGGTTCCCAACGACCTGCAGGTCGGCCAGACGGGCAAGGTGGTGGCTCCGGCGCTCTACATCGCGGCGGGCATCAGCGGCGCCATCCAGCACCTGGCGGGCATGAAGAGCTCGAAGACCATCGTCGCCATCAACAAGGACCCCGAGGCCCCCATCTTCCAGGTGGCGGACTACGGCATGGTGGCGGACCTCTTCAAGGTGCTGCCCGAGCTGCGCGCGGAGCTGGCGAAGCTGAAGTAGTACCGGAGGGCACGGACGTGTCCTGACGCAAGGGGCGACGTGGGGACTTCCCCGCGCCGCCCCTTTGCATTTTCACCTCACAGCTCGATGTCGCGGCCCGCGTCGCGCGGCGCCACTTCTCCGGGCTCCGGGGCCTCGTCCGCGTATGGCGGCTCGGCGGGCAGTGGCAGCTCGGGGCGCTTGGGTGGTTCGGTTCGGAGCAGGTCGATGAGCGCGCCGTCGCTCAGGGCGACGATGAGGTGGTTGAACTGCCAGGGGCCGTCTCCCCGTTTCTCACCCTGCGCATGCAGCGTGCCCTTGCCCTGGGGCCCCTCGAGCGGGAGGGAGAACTGCGCGCGAGAGACACCGTTGCGGCTCTGCACGGAGCTGCGCCGAGGCAGGCCACTTTCGATGGGCGTACCCAGCGCGCGCTGCACCAGCGCGTCGCCGCTGGCGATGGCCACGGCTTCCTGGTGCGCGTCGGACTGCCCCAGGGAGGAGAAGCCCAGGTACGTGGCGAGCACGCCCAGGCCGATACACGAGGCGAGCAGCCCCAGGCATCCCAGCGGAAGGACCCAGCGCCAGTGGCGGCTCCACCAGCCAGGCCGAGGCGCCATTGAACCTTCCTGTGCTGTGTCCATGGCCGCCTCCTCCCACTTCACGCGCGGCTTCCTCTTATTCGCTCCCGAGGCTCGCGGGGAACGCGTGGAAGCCGTCCGGCACCGCCAACGGTTGGTGTGTGTACCGGGCAACAGGTAGATTTCGTGAGTGCTCCCAAGGGCCGGGGGAGCACGTGAGGCTGGGCGCATGCCTTCGCGCAGATCCTCCTCCGCAGAGGTGTTGTTGGACGTGCTGGAGGCACTGCCTCCGGGGCACCGGCTGTGGGTGCGTGGCGCGGGGCGAAGCCTGTTTCCGCTGCTGCGGGCCGGGGACTCGGTGCGGGTGATGCGCTGTGGCCCGGGCTCGCTGGCGACCGGGGACGTCGCGCTGATGCGGCAGGGGCGCGAGCTGGTGGCGCACGTGGTGGTGTCCACGCGGCCGTGGCGGACGGCCTCGCTGCTGGGGTCCCAGGACGCCCCGGGAGGCGTGACGCTGGGCCGGGTGGTGGCCATCCGCAGGGGCCGCTGGGTGGTTCCACTGCCCAGACCGCTGCGCCCGGCGCTGCGGCTGGCGCAGCAGGCCGCGTCCACGGCGTGGGCCTGGCCCCGGACCCGGCTAGTGTCTCGGGGTGTGTGGGACTTCCTCTTCGCCGGATGGTCGCTGCCGCTTCGTCGCCGCCTGGTGGGGCCGTTGGAGGTGCGGCTCCTGACGGCCGGCGACCTGGACGCGCTCCTGGCCTTCGCCAGTGAGCGGCTGGTGGTGTCTCCGGGCTTCCTGCGCCGTCAGCTGCGCGAGCGCTGGGGCCTGCAGGACACGGAGCGCCGGGGCGCCGCGGCGGGCGCCTTCGATGCCCAGGGACGGATGCACGGCTTCGCCTGGGTGGACTCCTACCGGCAGGAGGGCTTGCAGTTGGAGGGCGTCTGGGTGCGCTCCCTGGTGGTGGCGCCCCGCGTGCGGCGAATGGGCGTGGCCACGGGGCTGCTGGAGTGCCTGATGGAGGAGGCCCGACGCCAGGGGCAGTCGCACGTCTTCGCGGACGTGGACGACGACAACACGGCGTCGCTGCGCACGTTCGAGCGGCTGGCATTCCGGCGAGCGAACGCCACGCTGACCCAGCAGGCCAACGAGGCCTGGGATGCCACGGGCCGCTCCAAGCGGCTGGTCGTCGTCGAGCGCACCCTGTAGGTGCGCCGCCGGAGGTTGCGCGGCCGCCCGGGCTGCGTCAAAAAGCCCGCGGCCGTGGCCGCCGTGACGTCACCTGGCGAGCCCGGCGTCATCCTCTCCGGTGGACCGCGCGATATGAGCACCTCGACGTCCGACATGCTGGAGGGGGGCACGGCGCCCTCGTCGCGGTCGCAGCGACTTCGCGCGGATGGGGCGCTGGCGCTCATCACTTCGTTCTGGGGCATCACCTTCGTGGTGGTGAAGGACGCGCTCGGGCACGGCGACCCGTTCAGCTTCCTCACGCTGCGCTTCGTCGTGGGCGCGGTGGTGTTGAGCGCCCTGGCGGGGCGGCAGGCGCTGACGGCGCGCAACCTGCGCATCGGCACGATGCTGGGCACCTTCCTCTTCCTGGGGTTCTCGCTTCAGACGGTGGGGCTCACCACCACCACGCCTTCTCGCTCGGCGTTCATCACCGGGCTGTGCGTGCTGCTGGTGCCACTGCTGTCGATGGTGCTCTACCGGAAGGCGCCGAAGTTCACCTCGCTGCTGGGGGTGGGCACGGCGGCGGTGGGGCTCTACTTCTTCACGCAGCCGGACGGAGGGCTTGGCAGTGGCGGGCTGTCGTCCGGAGATGTGCTGTCGCTGGGCTGCGCGGTGGCCTACGCGTGCCACATCCTCATGACGGAGCGGCATGCGCCGAAGCAGGGGGTGATGGGGCTGGTGGCGGTGCAGCTCTGGACGGTGGCGCTGCTGTCCGCGCTGTGCCTGCCTTTCGTGGAGCGGCGCGTGGCGTGGCATCCGTCCTTCGTGGGGGCGGTGTTCATCTGCGGTGTGTTCGCCAGCGCGGTGGCCATCAGCCTCCAGACATGGGGGCAGGCGCGCACCACGGCGGTGCGCGCGGCGCTCATCTACTCGTTGGAATCGGTGTTCGCCGCGCTGTACTCGGTGCTGCTGGGCTACGAGACGCTCGGGCCTCGGGAGTGGCTGGGCGGCGCGCTCATCCTGTCGGGCGTGTTGATGTCGGAGGTGGGGGC
>NZ_VHLC01000125.1:0-24043 GCF_006547355.1 Myxococcus sp. AB036A
AATCCGCCCTATTCCGCCCCCCGCGCCGCCTCAGGACCTGAGCGCGCGCATCCTGCCCAACGCGCACGCCGCGCCTGGTCCCAGCGCGAGCCCCAAGAGCTTCGCGGGCGCCCATGTGCTCCCGCATGGCGGCCGGCTGCTCTCCGCCCCGGACGCGGCGGAGGGACGCGGCTCTCGCGTCACCCTGTCCATGCCCCTGGCGCCCTCGCCGGCCAGGCCGCTTCTGGCGAGTCCCGGGGGTGGAAAGTCGGGCCGCCCCTCCGCGCGCAAGGATGTCGAGGACACCGAGCCCCGGGATTCGGCCCAGATTCGCGTGGGCCGCTACCACATCCTGGACACCCTGGGCGCGGGTGGCATGGGCGCTGTCTACAGTGCCTATGACCCGGAGCTGCACCGGCGCGTGGCCATCAAGCTGCTGCACCCGGACGCCAACCCGGCGGCGCGCTCGGACGGCTCGTCCCGGCTGCTTCGCGAAGCCCAGGCGATGGCGCGGCTGTCTCACCCGAACGTGGTCTCCGTCTACGACGCGGGCACGTTCGCGGGGCGCGTCTTCATCGCCATGGAGCGGGTGGACGGACTGTCCCTGCGCCACTGGCTCCGCGCCGAGCACCGCACCTGGCGAGAGGTGCTCGACATCTTCCGCCAGGCGGGCCGAGGGCTCGCCGCCGCACATGCCGCGGGTCTGGTCCACCGGGACTTCAAGCCCGCCAACGTGCTGGTCAGCAAGGAGGGCCGGGCGCAGGTGACGGACTTCGGGCTGGCCCGCACCACCGCGGACCTCGACGCGGCCGAGGCGGGCCGGGGCACCACGCCCGCGCTGCCGCGCCTCGCCCCGGAAGACCTGCTCCAGACGGCGCTCACCGAGGCCGGGCTCGTCATGGGCACGCCCGCGTACATGCCGCCCGAGCAGCACGAAGATGGGCGCATCGACGCGCGCGGGGACCAGTTCAGCTTCTGCGCGTCCCTCTACGAAGCCCTCTACGGACAGCTTCCCTTCAACGGCAAGCGCCCGGATGACTACTTGGAGGAAGCCCGCGCCGGCCGCGTGCGCCCGCCGCCTCGGGGCAGCCGCGTCCCCACGTGGGTGCTGCGCGCCGTGACGCGGGGCCTGGCCCCGGCTCCCGAAGCGCGCTTCCCGTCCATGGGCGTGCTGCTGGATGCACTGGGCGCGGACCCGCTGGCGGCCTGGCGCCGCCGTGGCGCGGTGGCCGCCGCGTCCATGCTGCTCAACAGCGTGGTCGCCGTCACCTGGCTGCTGGTGGGCTCGCAGCGGGACGGCCCGTGTCCGGATGCCGAGGCCCGGCTCACCGGCGTCTGGGACACGGCACGCCGGGCGGAAATCCAGAAGGCCTTCGCCGCCACGGGCAAGGTCCACGCCTCCGCCGCCTTCGAACGCGTGGCGACGACCCTGGATGGCTTCGCGCACGATTGGACGCGCATGCACCGCGAGGCCTGCGAGGCCACCCGGGTTCAGGGCCACCAGTCGGACCACGTGCTCGCGCTGCGCATGGCGTGCCTGGACCGGCGCCACTCGGCCCTGGTGGCCTTGACAGGCGTGCTCGCGCAGACGGATGCGGAGGCGCTGAACGCCGCACCGGACGCGGCCCAGCGACTGCCTCCCATCTCCGCCTGCGCGGACGTGGACGCGCTCTGGCGGGGCCTGTCGGAGCCCGAGGGGCAGCGGCAGCAGGTGGAGGCCCTGCGCGCCCGGGTGGACCGGGCCACGGCCCTGGTGGACGCCGGCCGCTACCCCCAGGCGCAGGAAGAAGCGAAGGCGGTGCTGTCCGAGGCGCGGCAGCTCGGCTACGGGCCGGTGCTGGCGGAGGCGCTGGAGCTGGAGGGCCGGCTCGGGCTCGTCGCGGGGGATGACGCTCGCGCCGCCGCGGCCCTGCGGGAATCCCTCTTCACCGCGCAGGCGCACCGCCATGACCACCTGGCGGCGCGCGCGTCGGCGCGGTTGGTGACCGCCGTCTCCTCCGACCCCACCCTGGAGTCCTGGACGGTGGAGCAGGCGCGCGCGTCCATCCAGCGCGCGGGCGGTGCCTCCGAATTGGAGGCCTTGCTCCAGACGAGCCTGGGCCGCAACGCCTTCCTCCGAGGCCAGTACGCCCAGGCAGTGGAGGCCTTTGGCCGCTCCGCGACGCTGCGCGAGCAGGAGCTGGGGCCCGAGCACCTGCTCACGTTGGAGTCGCTCCGCAACCAGGCCGCGGCCCTGTCCCGCACGCCCGAGACGGAGCGCGCCATGGGCCTGCTGCACCGCGTGCTGGAGACGACAGAGCGCGTGCTCGGTCCGGACCACCCTCAGACGGCCATGGCGGCCAACGCCATGGGCTACCACCTGGTCATCGTCCGCCGCTTCGAGGAAGCCCTCCCCTACCTCCAGCGCGCCATCCACCTGGAGGAGCAGTCGCTGGGACACGACAGCGCCACGCTGAGCTATCCGCTCAACAACCTGGCGGAGGCCCTGGAAGCGCTCGGCCGCAACGCAGAGGCCCGCCCCCTGCGCGAGCGCGCGCTCGCGGTGGACCTGAAGGCCTACGGCCCCGAGCATCCGGAGACCGCCACCGACCTGGCCCTGCTCGGGGCGCTGGCCCTGCGCGAGGGAAAGCCGCGCGACGCAATGGACTACGCCCGCCGGAGCATCGCGGCCTACGAGGCCTTCCAGAAGGACCACCTGGACACGGCCGGCCCGCTCACCACGCTGGGCCTGGCCCTGCACGCCCTGGGCAAGAGCCACGAGGCCCGCGCCACGCTGGAGCGCGCCTTGGCGCTTCGTACCGCCCATCCGGGCCCGGCCGAGGACCTCGCGAGCACCCGCTTCGCCCTGGCCCAAACGCTGGTGAAGCAGGATGGGCCCCGCGCCCGGGGGCTGGCCAACCAGGCCCTGCACTTCTACGCAGCCGAGGAGCCCACCTACGCCCTGGAGGCCAGCTCCGTCCGCAACTGGCTCCAGGACCTCCGGCGCCGGCGGCGCTGAGCCACAGTCAGGGCCCACATCTACCGAAATCACGCCCCTCCACACACATCCTCAAGCGGGAACGCGATAAAGCCAGGGCGCGCTCCATCCGCATTTGATGAAGTCACCCCGAGGGCCGCCAGACAGGCGGACGCGGCTCACGCCCATTCTCGGGGGCTTCCGTCACTTTCCACCGCTAGACTTCACCCAATGCTTCACGTCATTCCCCTGGGCGGCCTGGGCGAAATCGGCCTCAACTCCATGGTCATCGCCTGCCGTGGGGAGATGCTGCTCATCGACGCCGGGCTGATGTTCCCCTCCGCGGGGATGCCCGGCGTGGACATCATCATTCCGGACTTCAGCCACCTGAAGCAGAACGCCGCGCAGCTCAAGGGCGTGCTGCTCACCCATGGCCACGAAGACCACCTGGGCGCCCTGCCCTACCTGCTCAACGAGGTGCCCGTCCCCGTCTACGGCACGCGCTTCACGCTGGCCATGGCGCGCCACCGACTGGAGGAGCTGGGCATCGAGGCGGACCTGCGCGAAATCGAGCCGCGCGAGCCCTTCCCCGTGGGCACGGCCTTCCGCGTGGAGGCCAGCCGCGTCACGCACACCGTGCCGGACGCGGTGGGCTACATCCTGCGCACGCCCGAAGGCACCCTCATCCACACCGGCGACTTCAAGCTGGACCCGGACCCCATCGACGGGCTGCGCACGGACCTGGAGCGCTGGGGCGAGGCCGGCGAGGAAGGCGTGCTGTGCCTCCTCTCCGACTCCACCAACTCCGAGGTGACGGAGGAGACGGGCAGCGAGCGCGTGGTGGAGCAGACCTTCGAGCGCCTCTTCCAGGGCGCCACCGGCCGCATCATCGTCGCCCTCTTCTCCTCCAACCTCCACCGGGTGCGGCACCTGCTGGCGCTGGCTGAGCGGCTGGGGCGCAAGGTGGCCCTGCAGGGCCGCAGCATGCTGCGCAACGTGGAGATGGCGCGGGAGATGGGCTACCTGGACGTGCCCGACTCGCTCTTCGTCCACGTGGACACGGTGCCGGCGCTGCCCGCGCAGCGGGTGCTGGTGCTGACCACCGGCGCCCAGGGCGAGCCCCGGGCCGGGCTGTCCCAGCTCGCGTCGGGGGACGGCCCCGTGCGGCTGAATCCCGGCGACCTGGTGGTGCTCAGCTCGCGGGCCATCCCCGGCAACGAGCGCTCCGTGGGCGCGCTCATCGACGCGCTCCAGTGGCGCGGCGCGAAGGTCGCCTACGCCCAGGTGGAGCCGGGCATCCACGTCTCCGGCCACGCCAGCCAGCCCCAGCAGCGGCGCGTGCTGGACCTGGTGCGCCCGGCCCACTTCATCCCCGTCCACGGCGAGGGACGCCACCTGCACAAGCACCTGCTCACCGCGCGCGAGTCCGGCCTGGAGCCCGCCCAGTGTCTGCTGGCGCAGGACGGCGACGTCGTCACCTTCGAGGAAGGCCGGGGGCGCTTCACCGGCAGCGTCCCGTCCGGACGCATCCTCAAGGACCGGTTCGGCCCCGGCCTGGTGACGTCCGACACGCTCCAGGAGCGCATCCGGCTGTCGGAGACGGGCTTGGTGGCCGCGGTGGTGGTCATCCAGCGGGACTCCCTGAAGCTGGTGGCGGGGCCCCAGTTGTCCGGACAGGGGCTGTCCGTGGACGAACAGGCACAGCTCCCCCGGGTGGCCCAGGAAGCGCGAGCGCTCTTCGAGGAACTGTCCCCCGCCCTCCGGGGCGATGACGCCCTGGTGAGAGAGGAACTCACCCGGGTCGTACGCCGGGCCTTCAAGGCGTACACGTCCAAGCGTGCCCTGGTGGTGCCCTTGGTCGTCCGGGTGTAGGTATGGTAAGGGCCGCTGCCCATGCCATCCTTCGACGTCGTCTCGAAAATCGACCTCGCTGAGCTCGACAACGCGGTCAACCAGACCAAGAAGGAGCTCAGCACGCGGTACGACTTCCAGGGCGCCCATGCCGACGTGGTGCTGGCCCCGGACCATACCGCCATCACCGTGAAGGCCAACAGCGAAGACCGCGTCCAGGCCGCCAAGGAAGTCCTCCTGACGAAGCTGGCCAAGCGGAACATCAGCCTGTTCACCCTGGAGTACGGCGACATCGAGAAGACGGGCCTTCACAACGTGAAGCAGACCATCAAGCTCCAGCAGGGCATCCCGGTGGAGAAGTCCAAGGAGCTGGTGAAGCTGCTGAAGGACTCGAAGATGAAGGTCCAGGGCTCCATCCAGGCCGACCAGCTTCGCGTCACGGGCAAGAACCGGGATGACCTCCAGGCGGCCATCGCCCTGTTCCGCAAGGAGCAGGACCGGCTGAAGCTGGACATGCAGTTCACCAACTTCCGCGATTGAAGAGGCCCATGCGCGCTGCCGCCCTGTCCTTCTGCCTCCTGTTCTGCGCCCCGGGCGTGGCGTCCGCCCAGGCGGACCGTCCTTCCAAGCCGGTTCCCTCCCTCGCCAAGCCCCCGCGCATCCAGGGTGGGCTCAAGGCCTTCGCGTCGCCGATGGTGCTCAAGCCCGTCGCCGTGGAGGGCGCCACCGCCTCGTTCACCGCCAAGGTGGGCGCGCGCAAGGACACGCTGTACGTCGGCGTGGAAGCCACCGACGACCAGCTCCAGGCCGGGGACCTGCTCACCCTGTCCCTCTACTTCCCGGGCACCGGTCCCACCGCCAGCGGCTACACGTGGCGCTTCGCCTTCGATGGCAAGCGCGCGTCCGGGGCGGAGAGCGGCACGCCGCAGTTCGCGCAGGACCTGGTGACGGCCGCCGTGCAGCGCCAGGGCAACACGCTGCTGCTGATGGCGTCGGTGCCGGTGCGCGCCTTCCCCCGCTTTCCCGCCGTGGACCCGCTGGTGATGGACCTGTGCCTCACCTACGAGGACCGGGACAGCGCGGATGGCAAGGCCACGTCCATCTCCAACTGCCAGAGCGGCACCATGGTGGGTGACGCGCTGCGCCTGCCGGACGAGCCTCGCAAGGGCCTCAAGCTGAAGCTGCCGGAGAACGTCACCTCGCTCGAGCCCAGGGAGGACGGGCTGCTGGGCTGGGACTACATGAGCTACCCGGCCTGGGCCCAGGCGGACGACGAGCTGACGCCTGCCTCGCTGCGCGGCCTGGTGGCACCGGACGCCGTCGTTCCCTCGTCCGTGGACCTGAACGTGCCGGATACGCTCACCCTGGAGGACGGCGGACGCATCGTCACGGTCGTGACCGGGAAGAATCCGTATGCCGTCGCCGGTCAATGTGACGCCGATGACGAGCTGCGGTTGGGCCTCTACCTGGTGACCGGGAAGACAGCGCGCCGGGTGCTCGAGTGGCCGGCCGCTACCTGCGCGCTGGGGCGCACGTCGTCGGTGGAACTGGAAGAAGAGGGCGTGCTGTCCATCCGTTACTCGAACGGCACGTCCATCAACTTCGCCTGGAGTGGGACCCACTTCTCGCGAACCGAACTCGGAAAGCGGTAGACGCAGTGGAAACCACCACCCCCAAGAGCCTGTACATGATGACCCTCGGCTGCCCGAAGAACCGGGTGGACTCCGAGGTGATGCTGGGCACGCTGCGCCACCGCGGCTACACGCTGGTGCAGGAGGCGTCCGACGCCCAGGTCATCGTCGTCAACACGTGCGCCTTCATCGGTCCCGCCAAGCAGGAGTCGGTGGACTCCATCCTGGAGATGGCCGAGCTGAAGAAGTCCGGCGCCTGCAAGACGCTGGTGGTGACGGGCTGCTTGTCCCAGCGCTACGGCGAGGAGCTGTCGAAGGAGATGCCGGAGGTCGACCACTTCCTGGGCACCAGCGCCTACGCCCAGATTGGTGACCTGCTGGCCGCCGAGGCCTCGCCGCGTCAGGTGATTCCGGATCCGGACTACATCCACGACGCCAATACGCCGCGCATCAACTCGATGCCGAAGTACACGGCGTACCTCAAGATTTCCGAGGGCTGCGACAACGCCTGCGCCTTCTGCATCATCCCCACCCTGCGCGGCGGGCAGCGCTCGCGGCCCATCGACGACATCGTCGCCGAGGCGAAGCAGCTGGCGGACAGCGGCGTGCAGGAGCTGAACCTCGTCGCGCAGGATTTGACGGCCTACGGGCATGACCTGCCGGGCCGGCCGAAGCTGCATGATTTGCTCAAGGCGCTGGTGCAGGTGGACGTGAAGTGGATTCGCCTCCACTACGCCTACCCGCGCATCTTCCCGGACGAGCTCATCGAGGTGATGGCCTCGGAGCCGAAGATTGCCCGCTACCTGGACATGCCCGTGCAGCACGTCAGCGACAAGCTGCTGCTGTCCATGAAGCGCGGCCGCAACTCGGAGTTCCTCAAGGGCCTGCTGACCAAGCTGCGGGAGCGCGTGCCCGGCCTGGTGATGCGCACCTCGCTCATCGTCGGCCTGCCGGGTGAGACGGAAGAGGACTTCGAGATGCTGAAGGAGTTCGTGAAGACGCAGCGCTTCGAGCGCCTGGGCGTCTTCCAGTACTCCGACGAAGAGGGCACCGCCGCCTACGACCTTCCGGACAAGGTGCCGCAGAAAATCATCGAGCGCCGCTGGCGCGAGGTCATGGCCATCCAGAAGCGCATCAACCGCGAGCAGAACAAGAAGCTCGTGGGCAAGCGCCTGGAGGTGCTCGTGGAAGGCCCCGCGCCGGAGACGGAGCACCTGCTGGTGGGCCGCCACCAGGGCCAGGCGCCGGACATCGACGGCATGGTCTACATCAACGACGGACTGGCGTACCCGGGGGAGATTGTCACCGTGGAGGTGACGGAAGCCCACGACTACGACCTGGTCGCCCGCGTGGTGGAGCGCCCGGACCCGAAGCAGCGCGAGCACACCGCGCGCGACGCGCACCCGGCTCCGCTGCCCGTGTCGGTGATGCAGCGTCCGGCCCCTCGCGCGGAGTAGGCGCGAAGGCCCCGGACGCCGCGGGAGCCCTCAGCGCGAGGGCTCCTCCAGCACCAGGGTGCGCCCCGGGCTGACGGCGCGCAGGCGCTCGCGCAGCTTCTCCCGGTCCGCCTTCGCCGACTTCGGCGTCGCCGCCAGCTTCTCGTGGAGCTCGCGCGCCGTGGCGTCGTACCAGACCTCGCGCACGGGCCCACCGTCGGCCAGGTGCCGCGCCACGCCCGCGAGCAGCCGGCAGCAGTCCTCCCAGCCCGCGTCCTGCTGAGGGCCGCCCTGCTCCCGGGTGAAGGCGATGGCGTCATCCAGCGTCTTCCCGTCCTGCAGGTAGACGTTGATGAGCGCCCGGGCCGCGCGGTTCCCCGCGTCCCGCATGCTGAGCCACAGGAACCACGCCTTGCCCTCGGGCGCGGGCGACTCCACCGCGTAGATTTCGGTGACGGGGGCGGGCGCACCCTCCGGACCGAGGCCCACGAGCCCCGCCTCGGGCGACACGAGCAACACGAACGCGTCCGAGGGCAACTTCAGCGTCTCCGCCAGCACCGTTCCCGGCGTCTCCTTCACCAGGCGCCGGGCCAGGTCCGCCGCCACCTCGTAGCGCTGCCGGCCCCGCTCCTCGTGCACCACCAGGTGCCAGTCACGCAGCACGGCCTGGAGGTTGGTATGGGCCCACTGCTGGCGGAACTCGAAGGTGTCCACGCCCTTGCGCCGGCAGATGTCGTCCAGCGAGGAGCGAAGCGCATTCAGCATCTCCTCGTCCTTCAACATGTCGACGTAGTGCGTGTGGCCCACGCGCTCCGCGACGCGTTCGATGACGGCCAGCAATCCGAAGCGGATGGCGCCACTTGCGTCCTGCACGGACAACCGACCCCGCTCCACTTCCTTGGAGAGTGCGTCGTACATCCGCGAGACGCCCTCCTTTTCCAGGTAGCGGCGGGCCAGCTCGATGGAGCGGCGCTGTTCGGTGTACTGACGGTCGAACTCGGTGGGAGACGGGCGCATGTGCGCCAGAGGAGAGCGCAGCACCCCCGCCCCTGTCCAGGCAACGCTAACGGGGGTCTTCCGGCTCCAGCTCCCGCTCCTCAGGCGGGGGCTCACGCGAGGGAGCGCCTCGCGCCGGCATGGCCACGCCCTCACCCAGCGGCGTGGGCTGACACTCACACACGGTGCGGCGAGAGGCCGTCTCCGTGACGAAGGCACAGGCCGTGGGGCACTCGGGCTGGCGGCCCTCCTCGAACAGGCCCAGCGTGAAGTCGCGCGCGGTGGACAGCGCCGCATGGCAGGCAGGCAGCGACTGCGCCAGCGAGCGCCAGGGCACGCGGTGCTGCGTCGCCAGGCCCCTGCTGGTGGAAGGGAAGCTCAGCCCCACGCCACAGCCGCTCACCAGCTTCTGCCCGTCCGGCCCCAGCGGCTCCAGGTGAAGCCGCCCTCCTTCTGGCAGGTCCCGGTACACGGCGCCGCTGATCGAGACGCTGCCATCCGGCTCACGCCGCACATGCAGGCCGTAGCAAGCCTCCTCGCGGAAGGAGCCATCGGGCGCTGCACAATGGCTGGTGGCAGAGCCTTCTGGCGACCGGACGCGGGGGCGCCGCAGCACCAGGGCCCCGCCCTTGGCGTCCAGCGTCGCGGTGAAGCGGCCCCAGACATCCGGCCCCAGGCGGCCCAGGCTGCTCGGCGAGTCCCAGCGCCCAGCAGCCTCCACCACCAGCGGGCGGACACCCAGCCCCTCGGCCACCTCCACTGCGTCCAGCGCGAAGGTTCGCGGCGGCAGGTTGGCGGCCGTCTCGAGCGGCTGAAGCCCCTGTGCCTCGGCGAGCCGCACGGACACTCGCGAGAAGGGCTCGCGCGAGCCAAGGACGAAGGGCCCCGTGAGCTCCGCTCCGCCCTGCGTCATCCGCGCGGCCAGCAGGGGCCAATCGCCCAGCGGCTCGCGGCTGAGCTCCACCACGTGCACCTCGCGCGAGGCCTCCGTGGCCGCCGCTTCCGCG
Organism: Myxococcus sp. AB036A; assembly: GCF_006547355.1. Taxonomy (NCBI): domain Bacteria; kingdom Pseudomonadati; phylum Myxococcota; class Myxococcia; order Myxococcales; family Myxococcaceae; genus Myxococcus; species Myxococcus sp. AB036A. The sequence goes on from NZ_VHLC01000125.1 coordinate 9,857, forward strand.
ACGTAGTCCGCGCGCGGGCGAGAGGTGGTGAAGGTCACTTCCCGCCGCAGTGGGTCCACGGTGAGCGCGTAGAACTCCAGGACATCCGCGCCCAGCGTCACGGCGCAGACCTTCTCACCGGACAAGCCCGCGGTGCGCACAGGCGACCGCACCGGGCCCACCGAGAAGGCGGGCAAGGGCACCACGGGCCAGGAGCGGAAACCTCCCGCGGGCTCGGGCGCGCGGATGGTGCCTTCGGGGGCGGGAAGCGCGCCGTCGAAGCAGCCTCGCGACACGAGCGAGAGTGGCCGCGCCACGTCCAATACCACCGGCACGGGCCGCGTCCCCAGTTGGCCCGCCACGGTGAGCCGCAGCGCGGGCGAGGCCAGCAGCGGCAGCGTCTGACCGTGGAATCCTTGCGGACGCTCGGCGCTGGCGGCCGGTTCCCGATGGCACCCGGTCCCGGCCAGCCCCATCCACCCCATCAGCAGAAACGCGCGACGCACGCTCCGCAGGTTACTGCTTCTTCGCCTTCGTGAAGTCATCCACGCGAGTGTCGTCCGGCACGTCCAGCTTGAAGCTGTCCGCGTCGAGGCCCACGTTCGTCTTCAGGTTGAGGAAGGAGATGGTGTTCTCACTGCCGTCCGGGTCCACCACCGTGCTCTTGAGCACCTGGGCCGTGGATGGATCCACCTCCAGGCGCACCTGGCGGAAGCGCGGCTCGTTCTTCAGCGGATCCAACACCAGCAGCGTGCCCTTGCAGTCCTTGCAGGCGCCCTTGGTGATGTTGAACTCGTCCGCGAGCTTTCCCTGGCCGAAGAGGAACGTCACCGACGCGGAGAGCTGGCTGGTGTCCACGTTGGCCACGGTGAGGCTCTGCGCCGCCGGGTCGTACGCGTACACCTTGTTGCCCGCCAGCACGAAGGTGCGCGGCGAAGGCTTCAGGTACTCCCAACGCATCAGGCCGGGCTTCTTGTACGTGACGGTGCCTTCGGACGTCTGCGTGCGCCGGAAGGTCTTGTACTTGTAGTCCTGGCGGAAGCCCGCGCGGAAGTCACCGGTCTTCTCGTAGAAGGCCTGCATCCGGTCCACCAGGGACTTCACTTCCGGCGTCATCGGCTTCGCGGCGGCGGGGGCCGCGGGCGCGGGCGCGGCGACCTGAACCGTCGGAGCGGGCTTCACCGGGGTGGCGGCAGGGGTGGCAGGGGCGGACAGGAGCGTAGCGAGCAGGGCTTCGAAGAACATGGCGTACCTCCATCTAACCCATCCCGACGGGGCCTGAGCCCCGGCATTCACGGGGCCTTCTTGAACAGGCGCTTCCTCTGTTTGATGGCCAGCACGTAGAAGCGCTCGCGCAGGGCCTGGGCATCCTCGGGAGACAGGTCCCCCGACTGGCCCAGGTGCTCGTCCCGCCAGGCAATCGCCCGGCTGATGCAGGCGGACGCCGCGGCGGAGATGTTGAGGCTCTGGCTGAAACCCTTCATGGGGACCCAGAACGTGCCGTCCACGCCGGCCAGCACGTCCTCGCTCACGCCGCGCCGCTCGTTGCCGAACACCAGCGCCATCTTCCCGTCGAAACGCAGGGTGTAGAGGCTGGTGGCCCCCTCCTGGATGGCGGAGGCATACAGCGAGAAGCCACGGGACTTCAGGTGCTCGCGGCACTCGGCGAACGTCTTGTACAGCTTCACGTCCAGCCACTTGTCGCAGCCCTGGGCCACCCTCGAGTTGGGAACGAAGGGCGCTTCCGGGTTGATGATGATGTGGACTTCCTGAACGCCCATGGACTCGCAGGTGCGCAGCACCGCGGCCATGTTGAAGCTGTCCTCCAGCCGGTCCAGGACCACCGTGAAGTTGCGCGTCCGGTGACTGACGACGCGATCAATCTTCTCCTTGCGCACGTCGAGCAGGAACTGCTCCGGCTCGAACTGCTCCCGCTCATAGCGCTCGTAGCGCGCACCACCACCCGACATGGACTCAGCTCCTCCCGCCGCCCGACTTGCGCGCCGGAGCACGCCTCGTGGCCGCGGATGCCTTCTTCGCGGCGGCCTTGCCCGACGAGCCGCTCTTGCGCGCGGATGCCTTCTTCGCGGCGGACTTCTTCACGGGCGCGGTGCCCGGCTTGCGAGCTGGGGCCTTCTTCGACGCGGCCTTCTTCGCGGTCCCAGTGCCCGACTTGCGGGTCGAGGCCTTCTTCGCCGCGGACTTCTTCGCCGCAGCAGTGCCCGCCTTGCGCGCTGCGGACGTCTTCGCCGCTGCGCCCGCCTTGCGAGCCGGAGCCTTCTTCGTCACGGCCTTCTTCGCAGCCGCAGACTTCTTCGTCGCAGACTTCGTCGCCGCAGCTGCGCCCGCCTTGCGAGCCGGAGCCTTCTTCGCCGTCGCGGCGCCCGCCGAGGAAGCCGACGCCTTCTTCTCCGCGACCTTCGTCTTGGCCTTCCCCACTCGAGCCGCCTTGGCGGGAATCTCCACGTGGAGCTTCTCGGTGCGTCCCGTGAACAGCACCTCCGCCACGGAGTCCATCAGCGGCTGCATGCCCTCGCCGGTGGCGCAGGACACGGGATACACACGGATGCCGCGCTCACGCAGCGCCTCCGTGAAGCCCTCCAGCCGGGCCTGCGCGTCGGGCAGATCCAACTTGTTGGCCGCCACCACCTGCGGCTTGGACGCCAGCTCCGGGCTGTACTTGCCCAGCTCCGCGTTAAGCACGTCGAAGTCGTGCAGCGGCGAGCGGCCCTCGCCCTCCGCCCCCATGTCGATGAGGTGGATCAGCACCTTGCACCGCTCCACGTGGCGCAGGAACTGGTGCCCCAGGCCCACGCCCTCGCTGGCGCCCTCGATGATGCCGGGGATGTCCGCCATCACGAAGGACAGGCCGTCCTTGTACTGGACCATGCCCAGGTTGGGGACCAGCGTGGTGAAGGGATAGTCGGCGACCTTCGGCCGCGCCCGGCTCACGCGAGAGATGAACGTGCTCTTGCCCGCGTTGGGGAAGCCCAGCAGGCCCACGTCCGCCAGCAGCTTCAGCTCCAGCCGGAGCGTCAGCTCCTCGCCCTTCGTCCCATCCTGGGCGAAGCGCGGCGTCTGCCGGGTGGAGGTGGCGAAGTTCATGTTGCCCAGGCCACCGCGCCCGCCCTTCGCCGCCACCCAGCGCTGGCCAGTCTCGCTCAGGTCGACCAGCAGCTCCCCGGTGTTGGCGTCCTTCACCAGCGTGCCCACGGGCACCTTGAGCACCATGTCCTCGGCGGCGCGACCGTTACAGTCGCTGCCCATTCCGTGCTCGCCATTCCTGGCGCGGTGGTGCTGCTGGTAGCGGTAGTCGAGCAGCGTGGTGAGCTGCGGATCCGCCACGAAGACGACGGAGCCCCCGTTGCCGCCGTCCCCACCATTGGGGCCACCGCGCTCGATGTACTTCTCCCGCCGGAACGAGACGGCGCCGTTGCCGCCATCCCCCGCCTTCACGAAGATGCGGACCTCGTCGACGAACTTCATCTGGGACTCCTGGATAAACAAAGAGCGGGCCGCCCTCGCATCCCGCTGCCGGAAGGGCGCGTGGACTGGAGAAGCGACCCGCTCGTGGGTGCCGCACGGTTGCCGGCCTCAAGGGCCAGCCAGCCGTCAGGCGCTCGCCTGCTCAGCGGCGGCCGGGTAGACCGAAACCTTCTTCCGGTCGCGGCCCAGGCGCTCGTACTTCACCACGCCGTCCACCACCGAGTAGAGGGTGAAGTCGCGGCCGAGCTTCACGTTGGCGCCGGCGTGGATGACCGTGCCGACCTGGCGAACGAGGATGCTGCCCGCCGACACCGTCTCACCGCCGTACACCTTCACGCCACGATACTGCGGGTTGGAATCGCGACCGTTGCGCGAAGAACCCTGTCCTTTTTTATGAGCCATGACACCGTGCTCCTGAAGTTTGAGGTGAAACCGCCCGGACTAGCCGGCGATGGAGGTGACCTTCACCTCGGTGTACGGCTGACGGTGACCGCGGCGGCGGGTCCAGCCCTCCTTCTCCTTCCGGAAGTGGAGGACGCGGCGGTGCTTGTCCTGCGCCAGGACCTTGCCCACGACCTTCGCGCCGGCAACGGTCGGCTGGCCCACCTTCGGGCTCTCCGAACCACCGACCAGCAGAATCTCCGTGAAGGTCACTTCGGCCCCGACGTCGCCCGCGATCTTCTCGATCCGGACCACATCGCCCTCGGCGACGCGGTACTGCTTCCCGCCCGTGCGAATCACTGCGTACATCGTCAAACCCCTGTCATCTGTCGGGTTGGGTCAACCCGTGGAATCGACCGCGCATTTCGGACGGGTGGACCATCCAATCGCGCCAAAGGCGGCGGGATTTACGGGAGATACCCTGGGGAGTCAAGGTGGTTGAAGGATCAGACCGCCGCTCCCTGGCCGTTTACCCGCCCCCTGGGTCAATGCTAACTCAGCACCCGGGCTTTCGGCCGCCCTTTCGCGCGCCAGCCCGACAACCTCGTCCAAAGGGGGACTACCATGAAGAAGCTCCTGATCGGCCTCATCGCCAGCAGCGCCCTTGCCTTCGGCACCGGCTGTGGCGGTGGCGATGATGACCTTTGCGAAGACCTGCACAACAGCAGCAACGAGGTCGACAAAAAGGGCCGTGACTGTGGAGTTACTGGGCTATCGGACAATGAGCTGGACGCCGCCATCCAGCAATGCAAGCGCGGCCTCGATAAGTGCACCGATAGCGACAAGGAAAAGATAGAGGGAGCCATCAAGTGCCTGGACAGGGTCAACACCTGCTCCGAGGGCAACGAGATGCAGTACTTTGGTGAGCTGTTCGGCTGCGCGGCACAAGTCTACGGGCTCAGCCAGGCCTGCCGGACCGCTGTTTCCCTGGAGGACCTGGACGAAGAGCCGTAATTTCAAGTGGCCTTCCATCCAGGAAGTGCTCCTGGGCCCGGCGCCTTCTTCAAGGGGACCGGGCCCTGTCATGTCCGGCGGGCGCTGGCGCCCGCCCGCCCAGCACCCGGCGGAGCCTGCGGTAGCGCTGGAGCATGTCCACCTCCAGCGGCGCGAGCTTCAGCCCTCGTTCGTACTGATCCAGCGCCTGGGAGAGCTGGCCGTCGCGCTCCAGCGCGCCACCAGACTGGAAGTGGATCCGCGCCGTGCCCATGGCCTGGGGCCTGCGCGCCAGGAACTCCCGCCGCAGGGACTCCAACTGCTCGGCCGTGAGCCCCGCCTCCAGGCACTTCGCCACCCCGCGATGATTGCCGCGCCAGGCATCGTAGAGGGCCCGCTGCACCGTGGCGCCCAAGGCCTCGGCCGCCTCGCGGACGCGGACGCGCAACGCATCCACCTGCGCGCGTTGGGGAGGCGTCAGCGAGTGCTGCTCCAGGGACTCCAGCGAGCGCCAGGCCTCGCGGGTCCGCAGGCGCACCGTGCCCATGTCCGAGTCAGGCTCCAGCGCCAGCACCGCATACGCGTCCCCCGCCGAGCGCTGACGCCAGGCCTCCAGCAAGCGCGCCACGGCCGGGTCTTCCGTGAGCGGCACTTGCGGGACGGCACGTACCGGCTCGCCCTGGAGGAGCGCATCCACGGCGGCCTTGAGCACGGCGGTGGCCTCCACGAACTGGACGCCGAAGCCGGTGGGCATCCCCCAGACGCGCGCCTGCGCGGGCGGAACGACCCGCACCACTTCACACATGACCGACAGGGGCCCGGACGCCAGCTCCAGCACCACGGGAAGCCGCGAGCACAACGGCGGCAGTACGCGCCCACCGTGAAGGAACAAGCCGCCCCGGGAGAGGCCACTGCCCCTGAGCCGCACAGCACTTTCCCCTGGCCGCAGCACGACCTGCACCGGCACTTCCACGAGGGAGGCTCGGGGCGCCGCCGGCACGGCGGGGGCAAGACGCCGCTGGGCCGTGCTCGCGAGCGATGAAGGCACCTGCCCCGCCCGCGCGTCCACGCCAGGCCGCCCCCGCGACGGGCCTTCGGTGGGCATGTCTGGCGCGACGGGCGCCCGCTCGAGCACCGCGAGACCTCCGGGACTCGTCTTCCGCGCCGACACGCGCACGTGCTCGGCGAGCGCCACCTGCAACGCGTTCCGGAACGCCGCGATGGAGGCGTATCGGTCCTCGGGCTTCTTGGCCAGGGCGCGAAGGATGACGTGCTCCAACGCAGCGGACACGGCCGGGTACACGGAGCTGGGGGGCGGCGGTGGCCGCAGCTGATGGGCCACCAGTTGCGCGGCCAGTCCCTCATCGTTGAAGGGAAGCCGGCCGGTGAGGAGTTGGTAGGCGATGACGCCCAGCGCGTACAGGTCCGCGCGGCCATCCACGCCGCGCCCCAGGGACTGCTCGGGGGCCATGTACTCGGGTGTCCCCACGATGATGCCCGCGTGCGTCTGGGGCATGTGCGCGTCCGCCAGCTTGGCGATGCCGAAGTCCAGCACCTTCACGAAGGGCGCGTTGCGCTTGCGCCGGACCAGGAAGATGTTGTCCGGCTTCAGGTCGCGGTGGACGATGCCTCGCGCATGCGCGGCCTGGAGCGCGTCGCACACCTGCGACAGCACCGAGACGACCGCGCCCGCGGCCAGGGGCGTCCCCACCCACGCGGACAACGGAGCCCCATCCAGGAACTCCATGATGAGGTAGGGGCGCGGCGGCGTGGCATCCATGTCGAAGATGCTCACGATGTTCTCGTGGCCGATGAGATTCACCGCCCGCGCCTCGGCATGGAAGCGCTGGACCAGCTCCGGGTACATCGTCAGGTGCGCGTGCAGCACCTTCACCGCGACCCGGCTGCCAATGGAGACGTGCTCGCCCAGGTAGACGGCCCCCATGCCGCCCCGGCCCAGGCGCCGCACCAGCCGGAAGCTGCCGCACCGGACGCCCACCAGAGGGTCCTGCGCCTCGACCACGGGGGCGCACCTGGGACGCGCCGTTCCCCCGGCCCGCACGTCCGCGCGCACCAGCGTCGGACACGAGGCATCCGCCCCATGCCGCCGGCCACACGCCCCACACCCACCACCGCTGCTCACCTCGGGCATCCGCCTCCCCCCAACCTGCCCGCCAACATGGACTCCGGGAGCACTGACTTCCACGGGGGATGAGGGCAGATGTCCGCTGGTGCCGCACCCTCGAAGCCATGGTCGCAGAACAGGGTCCTCTGGCGGACGCTGTGCGTGCCGACAATCCATCACGGTGGTTAAAGTGCGGCGCCATGTCGCCAACCCAGCGCCGCATCCCCGTCGTCAACCTGTCCCATTACCGCACGGGCACGCCCCAGGAGCGCGCCCGCTTCGTGCAGGTGTTCGGCGACGGCATCAAGGAGTTCGGCTTCGTCACGGTGGAAGGCCACGGCATCGACGACGGCCTCATCCGCCGCACGTACACGGACGTGGAGCGCTTCTTCGCCCTGCCCGAGGCCACCAAGGCCCAGTACGCCCAGGCGGGGCACGGCGGCCAGCGCGGCTACATCGGCTACGGTCAGGAGCACGCGAAGAACCGCCAGGTGGGAGACCTGAAGGAGTTCTGGCACGTGGGCCGCGAGCTGCCACCTGACCACAAGTACCACGCGCTCTACGGCCCCAACGTGTGGCCCACCGAGGTGTCCACCTTCCGCGAGCACACGCTGTCGCTCTTCAACGCGCTGGATGGCGCGGCGGGCGTCATGCTCCAGGCGCTGGCCGAGTACTTCGGCGTGGCGCGCGACACCTTCAGCGGCATGGCCACGGACGGCAACTCCGTGCTGCGGCTCATCCACTACCCGCCGCTGAAGGAGCGCTTCATCCCCGGGGGCGTGCGCGCCGCCGAGCATGAGGACATCAACCTCATCACCCTGCTCTGCGAGGGCACGGCGTCCGGCCTGGAGCTGCTCACCCGCGACGGGGAGTGGCTGCCGGTGGACACGCTGCGCGGACAGATTGTCGTCGACTCGGGCGACATGCTCAGCCGCGTGACGAACGAAATCATCCCCGCCACCACGCACCGGGTGGTGAACCCGCGCAGCAAGGAAGAGGACACGGTGCGCTACTCGATGCCCTTCTTCGTCCATCCCTATGCGGACTGCGTGCTCCAGGCGCTGCCCTGCACCCAGACGGCGGACACCCCGGCGCGCCACGCGCCCATCACCGCGGATGCCTTCCTCAAGCAGCGGCTGCGCGAGAATGGCTTGCTGAAGTAACGCACCGTGGACACGGCCACCGACCTCGTCGAACTGTTCGCCCTCCAGCCCCGCGTCTCGCTGGAGGACTACGCCTCTCCGGCAGCCTTCGCCGCGCGACACCGTGCGCTGGCCGCGAAGGTGGATGCCCTGCGCGCCCGGGATGCGTCCGGCCAGCCGCGCTCCCCAGCGCTCGTCGTGTGGCCGGAGTCGGTGGGGGCACCGCTGCTGTTCCTGGGCCACATGCACCGCGTGCGGCAAAGCACCTCACTCCAAGGTGCACTGAAACGCGTGCGCCTCTCCGAGGCCTGGGGGGTGTGGAATGCCTGGAGCGACTTCCGGCCGCCGTCGCTGACGGAGTGCATCTACGCCGCGCGAGCGCCCCTCGTGCACCGGACGCTGTGGAACACCTTCTCTGGCATCGCGCGGGATTTCGGCCTGTGGGTGGTGGCGGGCAGTGCGCTGCTGCCCGCCGGCCGCCGGGGGGAGGGCTCGCCGGACTTCGAACCCTTCAGCGCGCGCACCTACAACACCAGCTACACCTTCTCGCCCGAAGGCAACTGCGTCGCGGCCGCGCGCAAGGCCAACCTGGTGCCCTCCTGGGAGGACGGGCTGCACCTGAGCCCTGGCCGCCCGGAGGACCTGGCCGTGCTCCAGACGCCCTTCGGAAAGCTGGCGACCCTCATCGGCTATGACGGCTTCGCCCAGCCGCATACCCGCGACGAGCCCTGGTTCGCCCCCTGCGCGCAGTACCTCGACGCCATGCGAGTGGATGTCCTCGCCCATCCCGCCATCCACGCCGGGCCGTGGGCACACTCTGCCCAAGGCGAGCGCTGGCGACACGAAGGACTGCCCGCACAGCTCCGCACGCTCCGGAACGTGCGCTACGTGGTGAGCGCACAGCAGGTGGGCAGTCTGCTCGGCGGCACCTTCGAAGCCGCCTCACACATCCTGGAGCGCACGGCCTCCGGCGACGTGCGCGTGCTCGCCCAGGCCCAGACGACGCAGGAGGAGGACGTGGTGCACGCCATCGTCCCCACCCCGGCACACGGCACGCCTTAGTCGCCGAGCTTCTTCTTCAGCAGCTCGTTGACCAGGGCGGGGTTGCCCTTGCCCTTCATGGCCCGCATCACCTGGCCCACGAAGAAACCGAACACCTGCTTCTTGCCGGCGCGGTACTTCTCAATCTCCCCCGCGTTCTTCGCGAGGATGTCGTCCACCACCGCCTCGATGGCGCCGGTGTCGCTCACCTGGGCCAGGCCCTTCTCCGCGATGATGTCCGCGGGCGCCTTGCCCGTGCGGAACATCTCCCCGAGCACATCTTTACCCGCGTTGGCGGACACCATGCCCTGGTCGACAGCGCCCAGCAGCTCCCCCAGCTGTGCTGACGTGAAGCGCAGCGCGGACAGCGGCGTGCCCTCCTCCTTCAGCAGGCGCATCAGCTCTCCGAGGAACCAGTTGGAGAGCTTCTTGTAGTCCTTGTAGTGCCCGGCGCAGGCCTCGAAGTAGTCGGCCAGCGGGCGCTCGGCGGTGAGGATGCGGGCGTCATACGCGGGCAGTCCGTACTGGCTGGTGAAGCGCTGGAGCTTCGCGCGCGGCAGCTCCGGCAGCGCCTTCGCCGCGGCGTCGATGGCCTCCGCGCTCACGTGCAGCGGTGGCAGGTCTGGCTCCGGGAAGTACCGGTAGTCGTGCGCCTCCTCCTTGCTGCGCATGGAGCGGGTGACGCCCTTGTTCACGTCCCACAGGCGCGTCTCCTGCACCACCTTGCCACCCGACTCGATGACGTCCACCTGCCGGGCAATCTCGTACTCGATGGCCTGCTTGAGGAAGCGGAACGAGTTGAGGTTCTTCAGCTCGCAGCGCTGGCCAAACGTGGTGGAGCCCTTCGGCATCACCGACACGTTGGCATCGCAGCGGAAGCTCCCCTCCTCCAGGTTGCCGTCGTTGACGCCCAGGTAGACGAGCACGTCCCGCATCGCCTTGAGGTACTCCACCGCCTCGTCCGCGTCGCGCAGGTCCGGCTGGCTGACGATTTCGAGCAGCGGCACCCCCGCGCGGTTGAGGTCCACCAGGCTCTGGCCCCCACCGGCGTCATGCACGCTCTTGCCCGCGTCCTCTTCCATGTGGATGCGGAGGATGCGGATGGCCTTCTCGCCCTGCGGCGTGTCGATGACGAGCCGCCCGTGTTCGCAGATGGGCTGGTCGAACTGCGTAATCTGGTAGCCCTTGGGCAGGTCCGGATAGAAGTAGTTCTTCCGGCTCCACACGCTCGTCGGGCGGATGGTGCACTCCAGCGCCAGGCCCGTGCGCACGGCGAACTCCGCCACGCGCTGGTTGAGCACCGGCAGCACACCGGGCATGCCCAGGCACACCGGGCAGGTGTTGCGGTTGGGCTCGGCGCCGAACGCGGTGGAGCAGCCACAGAAAATCTTGGACTGCGTGAGGAGCTGCGCGTGGACCTCGAGGCCGATGACGGGCTGGAAATCGCTCACGGGCATGGCGGTGTCACCAGGGCGGACGCTCGAGGGCCCTACAGGGGCGCGGAGCGGCGGAAGAAGTCGTGCTCGCGCTCGTAGGCGCGGGCAATGCGCAGCAGGCCAGCCTCGTCGAAGGGCCGTCCCAGAATCTGCAGGCCCACGGGCAAGCCCGCCTTCGTGAAGCCGCAGGGCACTGACAGGCCGGGCAGGCCCGCCAGGTTGCAAGGCAGCGTGTAGATGTCCATGAGGTACATGGACAGCGGGTCCTCCACCTTCTCACCCAGCTTGAAGGCCGGCACCGGCGAGGTGGGCGACAGCAGCGCGTCCACCTGCTGGAAGGCCCGCGTGAAGTCCTCGCGGATGAGCGTGCGAACCTTCTGCGCGCGCAGGTAGTGGGCGTCGTAGTAGCCGGAGGACAGCGCGAAGGTCCCCAGCATGATGCGGCGCTTCACCTCCGCGCCGAAGCCCTGCTCCCGCGTCAGCGCGTACACGTCCCGCAGGCTGCGCGCGTCCTTCGCCCGCAGGCCGAAGCGCACGCCATCGTAGCGAGCCAGGTTGCTGGACGCCTCCGCGGGCGCGATGAGGTAGTACGTCGCCAGCGCGTACTTCGTGTGGGGCAGCGACACGTCCACCAGCGTCGCGCCCAGACGCTCGTACTCGCGCAGGGCCTCGCGCACCGCGGCCTCCACCTCCGGGTCCATGCCCTCGGTGAAGTACTCGCGCGGAACGCCCAGCTTCAGGCCCCGCACGCCGGCCTCCAGGTCCGCCGAATAGTCCGGCACGGGCGCGCCCGCGGACGTGGCGTCCTGCGCATCCGGCCGCGCAATCACCTGGAGCAGCGCCGCCGCGTCCGCCACCGTGCGCGTCATGGGGCCCGGCTGGTCCAGCGACGAAGCGAAGGCGATGACGCCAAAGCGCGACACCCGGCCGTAGGTGGGCTTCAGCCCCACGGTGTTGGTGAGCGCCGCGGGCTGGCGGATGGAGCCGCCCGTGTCCGTTCCCAGCGCGCCGAACACCTCGCGCGCGGCCACCGCCGCCGCCGAGCCACCAGACGAGCCGCCCGGCGTGCGCGACACATCCCACGGGTTGTGGCTGGGGAAGAAGGCGCTGGATTCGTTGGATGAGCCCATCGCGAACTCATCCATGTTGAGCTTGCCCACCAGCGGCAGGCCCGCCTCCTTCAGCAGGCGCACCACCGTGGCGTCATAGGGCGGAACGAAGCCCTCCAGGATGCGCGAGCCGGCGGTGGTCTCCACGCCCTCGGTGAGGAAGATGTCCTTGAGCCCCAACGGCACGCCGTCCAGGGCACTGGCGGGACTGCCCGACTTGCGGCGCACGTCACTGGCGCGAGCGGCGGCCAGGGCACCGGCTTCATCCACGCGCAAGAAGGCGCGCACCTTCGGGTCTACCTGCTGGATGCGCGCCAGGCTCGCGCGGGTGGCCTCCTCGGAGGAGACCTCTCCCGCGGCCAGCTTCGCGGCCAGCTCCAGCATCGTGAGGTCCGTGAGCTGCATGGCGTGGAACCTCCGGGACTACTCGATGATTTTCGGCACGGCGAAGGACGTGTCCGACTTCGCCGGCGCGTTGGCCAGGGACTTCTCTGGCGGCAGGGACGGCCGCGTCACGTCCTCACGCAGCCGTGAGGACGTGAGCGTGGCGTGGGAAGTGGGCTCCACGGCCTCCACGTCGAGCGACTGGAGCTGCTCCACCGCGTCCAGCACCGCGGACAGCTGGGTGGTGAAGCGCTGCTCCTCTTCCGGAGTCAGCGACAGCCGCGCCAGTGTGGCCACATGGCGCACCTGCTCGAGCGTGAGCGCCACGGCGGCCTACTTCTTCTTGAAGAGGTTGAGGATGGCCCCCATCACCTTGCCACTGCCCTCGTGGCCGTGCTGGGCGACCAACTGGTCCAGCTCCCCGGCGTCCAGGAAGATGCCGTGGCAGTTGAAGCAGGTCTCGATTTCGACATTCCCCTGCTTCAGCGTCTGGAGGTCCATGCCGCACTTGGGGCACTTCATCCAGTGGAGCTTCTTGAGCTCCTCGCGCTGCTGCGCCGCGCTCGCCGCGGCCTGCTCCAGGGCCAGCTTGCGCTTCTTCTCAATCTCCTCCCGGGCGAAGTACTCCTCCTCGGTGGATGACGGCTTGTCGGTACGGGCGTCGGCCATGTGATGTTCCTCCACGAAGTCCCGCCGCCGCGCGGCATGCGCGCCCGGGCGGCGATGTTGGGCGGCACCATACCCCCTCTGGGGAGGGGTGCAGCCGAAATGTAGGTTCCCCGTCCTGGGCTGGAAAATTGACCGGTCCCCCGCCCTCCCTACACTCGCTGCGGGCATTGCTACAGCCCGCTACGCGGCTGAGACGCGCAGAGGGAAGACGGACATGACGGCGAAGAAGGGTCGGGCGGAGAAGGCGGTCTTGTCCCGGCAGGAAATCGCGACGCGCCGCAGGGCGCTGGCGGACAAGCGGATGAAGGCCGGCAAGGGCGGAGACGTCACGACCCGAGCCATCACCGGCGTGTTCCTGCTGGCGGCGTCGTTGATTGCCCTGCTGGCGGTGGCCACTTTCGACGCGAAGGACCGGGTGGGCCCGGGCTTCAACAACGCGGTGGGCCCCATGGGGCACCTCATCGCGGAGTCGCTGCGCGGCTTGCTGGGCGTGTGCGCCTACCTCATCCCAGTGGGCGGCATCTACACGGCCATGGTGCTCTTCGTGGGCAGCCGGGACCGGAAGCGGGGACCGCAAATCATCAGCCTGGCGCTGCTGACGGTCAGCGTGTCCGTGCTGGCGCAGCTGATGTTCGCCGGTGACAAGGGCTGGGCGCACCCACCGGGTGGCGCACTGGGCGCCAGCCTGGGCGGCATCATGTCCGGCCTGTTCTCCACGGTGGGCACCGTCATCCTGGTGACGGCCATCAGCGCGGCCGCCCTCATCGTGGGCACCCAGTACACCTTCCTCAAGCTGTGCTCGCTGGCCTGGGCCGGGATGTGCGTGGTGGGCCGCCGCATCCAGGAATCCGCCAACGTGTTCTGGGAGGCGCAGAAGGTGGCCTACCAGGAGCGCCAGGAGCGCGCCGCCCAGGAGAAGCTGGAGGAGGCCGCCTTCCTCGCGCAGCTCGAGGCCGACGAGGAAGAGCTCGCCGAAGCCGAGCGCCTGGCCGAAGAGGCCGAGGCCGCCGAGGCCGAGGCCATGGCGGAGGAGGCATTCCGGCTGTCGAAGCAGCAGGAGAAGGAGCAAGCCGCCGCCGCGAAGCTGGCGCTCAAGGAGTCCCGCGAGCGCGAGAAGGCGGAGAAGCTGGAGAAGAAGCTGCTCCCGCCGACCCGCGAGGCTGACTCGCTGCCCCCTGCCCCCGCGCCCGTGCTGGCCCTTCCGGAGAAAGCGCCGGCGAAGGCGGAGAAGCGCCCGGCCCTCGGTGCCGACCCGGCCTGGGCCGCGTCCTTCCTGCCGCCCTCGCCCAACCTCATCATTCCCGCGGACGGCGCCGACGGCACCGAAACGCCGCGCGCCCGCCGCAAGCCGAACATCGTCACCGGCCCGGCGCCGGTCCCCATGGCCGACATGGAGGCCGAGCCTGTCGCGCCCGTCGCCGCCGCCCCCATCGCGCCGGTGC
>NZ_VHLC01000126.1:0-22800 GCF_006547355.1 Myxococcus sp. AB036A
CGCTGTCGCCGCTGTCGGTGACGACCACGGTGGAGTTCGGCGCCGCGAGCGACCAGGTGGAGCTCAACGGGCACACCGCGAAGGGCAGCGAGCGCGACCGCGTGCTGCGGCTGCTGGAGTGGGTGCGAACCCAGGCGAAGGCCGACCTGGGCCCCGCGAAGGTGGTGTCTCGCGGGGACTTCCCCATGGCGGCGGGTTTGGCCAGCAGCGCGGCGGGCTTCGCGGCGCTGGCGGTGGCGGGACGCGTGGCTGCGGGGCTGCGGGGCTGCCGTCGGAGCCCCGCGCGGCCAGCATCCTAGCGCGCATGGGCAGCGGCTCGGCTCAGCCGAGCCCCGCTGTGAGTCAAGGCGCCGCAGACGGGCGTGTCATGAGGCCAGTTGACGCGTCAGCAACTGCGGCTGACGTGTCAAACACGGAGCCTGGCTGTTTCATCCTCCTCAAATCACGCTGGATGCGGCCTGGCGCATCATGGCACCGTCGTTGCAGGGGCTTGACTCAGGTTCGATGAATGGAGTCATTCGTGAAACAGGCGGTTGTGAATTCGTGTGTCATTGCTTCGAACCTTGGTTTATCGCCTGTGAGTGACGGGAGTCCTTTGGCGGGGTGACGCCAGGCGCGCCGGAGGGGGATGAAGTGACCCCCCTGAAGCCAACTGCGTCCGTTTCGCGCGATGAAGAAGAGCAGGGCGGAGTCAAATGCATCAGTGCTGCCGAGCAGGCGATGCCCGCAGAAACGGGGGCGACTCGGAACATTCTTTCGGGTGGATGGCGCCGCATGTGGCCCGGCAAGTTGGTGCTGGGGCGGCTCGCTCGACGGGGGTGCCTGCTCACGCGGTACCCGCTGCGCTTCCTCAAGGCTTGCTTCGTCCCGGACTTCGCGCAGCGGAGATGGACTCTTGTCTGTTCACCCATTGAGCCGGGTGGGCCGTCGCAAATCTCCGCGAATCCCTATTGAGGGATTGGTATATTTTTTCGAATCAGACTGTCATTCGTGGAGTTGACCGCTGGACGTCAGCGCAATTCCTCGGGACCAACGAGAGGTGTGGATGTCGAAGGGGAGGCAGAAGCAACCATTCCAGCTACCGGAGTTCTACGTGCCCTGGCCGGCGCGGCTGAACCCGAACCTGGAGTCGGCCCGCGCGCACACGAAGGCGTGGTCATACCAGATGGGCATCCTGGGGCCGCCGCGGGATGGGACGGACCGGGAGGTGTGGTCCGAGCGCCGCTTCGACGGCATGGACTACGCGCTGCTCTGTGCGTACACGCACCCGGAGGCGCCGGGGCCGGAGCTGGACCTCATCACGGACTGGTACGTCTGGGTCTTCTACTTCGACGACCACTTCCTGGAGGTCTTCAAGTACTCGCGCGACGTGAAGGGCGGCCAGGCCTACCTGGACCGGCTGCCGCTGTTCATGCCGCTGGACATGTCCCAGACGCCGCCGGAGCCCGTCAACCCGGTCGAGCGCGCCCTGTGGGACCTGTGGCAGCGCACGGTGTCGTCCATGTCCATGGACTGGCGCCGCCGCTTCTTCGAGAACACCAAGCACCTGCTCGATGAGTCGATGTGGGAGATCGAGAACATCAGCGAGGCGCGCATCTCCAATCCCATCGAGTACATCGAGATGCGCCGCAAGGTGGGCGGCGCGCCCTGGTCGTCGGACCTGGTGGAGCACGCCGTCGCCGCGGAGATACCGGACCGCGTGGTGAAGAGCCGGCCGATGCGCGTCTTCAAGGACACGTTCTCGGACGCGGTGCACCTGCGCAACGACCTGTTCTCCTACGAGCGCGAAATCCTGGAGGAGGGCGAGCTCTCCAACGGCGTGCTGGTGGTGGAGACGTTCCTCGACTGCGACACCCAGCGCGCGGCGGAGCTGGTCAACGACCTGCTGACGTCGCGGCTCCAGCAGTTCGAGACCACCTTCGCCACGGAGCTGCCGTGGCTGTTCGCGGAGTACGGGCTCAACCCGGTGGAGCAGGCGCAGGTGCTCACGTACCTGCGCGGACTCCAGGACTGGCAGTCCGGCGGCCACGAGTGGCACATGCGCTCCAATCGCTACATGAACCAGCACTCGGAGGAGCGCCCGGCGCTGTCCATTCCCGTGCCCTCGGGCCTGGGTACCTCCGCGCTGCGGCTGCCGCTGACGGCCGGCGGGCTGGGGCTGGGGCCCCGCGCCCGCTCGCTGAGCCACGTACCCCGCCAGCACGTGGGCCCCACGAAGCTGCCGCCGTTCTACATGCCGTACAGCACGTACTTGAGCCCGCACCTGGATCGCGCGCGCAAGAACTCCAAGGCGTGGGCGCGGCGGGTGGGCATGCTGGAGGTGGTTCCCGTCGTGGGGTTCTACGTCTGGGACGACCACAAGTTCGACGCGGCGGACGTGGCCCTCTGCGGCGCGTACATCCACCCGGACGCGACCCCGGAGCAGCTGGACCTGACGGCGTGCTGGCTCGTCTGGGGCACCTACGCGGACGACTACTTCCCCATGCTCTACGCGAACACGCGGGACATGGCGGGCGCGAAGCTGTTCACCGCGCGGCTTGGCCAGTTCATGCCGGATGACGTGGAGGCCGCCAACGCCGCGGTGCCCACCAACCCGGTGGAGCTGGGCTTGGCGGACCTGTGGAAGCGCACCGCCGGCCCGCTGTCGCCGCGCAGCCGCAAGCTGTTCCGCAAGGCCATCCAGGACATGACGGACAGCTGGGTGTGGGAGCTGAACAACCAGCTGCTCAACCGCGTGCCGGACCCCGTGGACTACGTGGAGATGCGCCGCAAGACGTTCGGCTCGGACCTCACCATGAGCCTGTCGCGCCTCTCCAAGGGAGACGCGGTGCCGGAGGACGTCTTCAACACCCGCACGCTGCGCGGGCTGGAGAACTCCGCCGCGGACTACGCCTGCTTCGTCAACGACCTCTTCTCCTATCAGAAGGAGATTGAGTTCGAGGGCGAGCTCAACAATTGCGTGCTCGTGGTCCAGAAGTTCCTCGGCGTAGACAAGGACACGGCGGTGCTCACGGTCAATGAGCTGATGACCGCGCGCATGAAGCAATTCGAGCACCTGGTGGCCAAGGAGCTGCCGGTGGTCATCCGCACCTTCGGCCTGGATGCGAAGGCGCAGGAGAAGCTGCACAAGTACGTGGAGCAGCTCCAGCAGTGGATGGCGGGCATCCCGCGGTGGCACGCGGAGGTGACCCGCTACACGGAGACCGAGCTCATCCACGACGCGTCGCCCAAGTTCAAGGCCGGGAAGGTCTCCGGCCTGGGCATGTCCGCGATGCGCATCGCCGAGCTGTTCCGCGGTGGCAAGCCCTGAGTTCAACCGCAGTCCGAAGCCTTTTGATTCTTCAACCTGGAGAGGGGTGAACCATGTCCAACGACATCAAGAAGTTCGACGACAACAACCAGAGCCTCGGCACGCAGGCGGCGCGTCAGCTGGCGACGACGACCAAGTCCGAGCCGCAGATGCAGGGCATCTCCTCGCGGTGGCTGCTCAAGCTGTTGCCGTGGGTGCAGGTGTCCGGCGGTACGTTCCGCGTCAACCGCCGCATGACCTACGCGGTGGGGGACGGCCGCGTCACCTTCACCAGCACCGGCGCCAAGGTGCAGGTGATTCCGCAGGAGCTGGGCGAGCTGCCCTTGCTGCGCGGCTACGAGGACGTGGACGCGCTCACCGCGCTGGCCAACCGCTTCGAGCAGAAGGAGTTCAAGGCCGGTGAGGTCATCACCGAGGCCGGCAAGGAAGCGGACTCCATCGTCCTCATCGCGCACGGCAAGGTGAACCGCATCGGCCGCGGCAAGTACGGCGAGCCGGTGGTGCTGGAGACGCTGGCGGACGGCGACCACTACAGCTACCAGGCGTTGCTGGAGTCGCAGGACTACTGGCAGTTCACGGCCAAGGCCGTCACGCCGGTCATCGCGCTCATCCTCCAGCAGTCCGCCTTCGAGGCGGTGGTGGCGCAGGTGCCGTCGCTGCAGAAGCACATCGAGAAATTCAAGGCCCGCTCCAAGAAGAAGCAGGACACCGCCGGCCAGAAGGCCATCGAGCTGGCCGCCGGCCACCACGGCGAGCCGGTGCTGCCCGGCACCTTCGTGGACTACGAGACGCACCCGCGCGAGTACGAGCTGGCCGTCGCGCAGACCGTCCTCCAGATCCACACGCGCGTCGCGGACCTCTTCAACGACCCCATGAACCAGACGCAGCAGCAGCTGCGGCTGACCGTGGAGGCGCTGAAGGAGCGCAAGGAGCACGAGCTCATCAACAACCGCGAGTTCGGCCTGCTGCACAACGCGGACCTCAAGCAGCGCATCCACACCCGCTCTGGCGCGCCGACGCCGGACGATATGGACGAGCTCCTGGCCACGGTGTGGAAGGAGCCGTCGTTCTTCCTGGCCCACCCGCGCGCCATCGCCGCGTTCGGGCAGGAGTGCAACAAGCGCGGCATCTACCCCACCAGCATCGACATGAACGGGAACATGGTGCCCGCGTGGCGCGGCATCCCCATCGTTTCCTGCAACAAGCTGCCCATCAGCGAGTCGCGCACCACGTCCATCATGCTGATGCGCGCGGGTGAGAAGAACCAGGGCGTCGTGGGCCTGCACCAGGCGGGCATCCCGGATGAGATTGAGCCCAGCCTCAACGTCCGGTTCATGGGCATCAACGAGAAGGCCATCATGAACTACCTGGTGACCGCGTACTTCTCCGCGGCGGTGCTCACGCCGGACGCGCTGGGCATCCTGGAGAGCGTCGAGCTGGGCCGCTCCTAGTCGTCGTCCCCCTGACTGCGCAACCGAACGGAAGGCATTCTCATGGCGAATCCAGACAAGGACCTGGCGGTGAACGAAGGCACCAGCCTGAGCACGGCCGGCGCCCGCCAGCTCGCGACGACCACCAAGACGCAGCCGGTGATGCAGGGCATCTCGCCCCGCTACCTGCTGAGCATCCTGCCCTGGGTGCAGGTGTCCGGCGGCACGTACCGCGTGAACCGGCGGCTGACGTACACCGTGGGCGACGACCGGCTGAACTTCAGCAACATCGGCGTCAAGGTGGAGATCATCCCGCAGGAGCTGCTCAAGCTGCCGCTGATGCGGGGCTTCCAGGACGTGGATGACCTGCTCATCCGCACGCTGGCGGGCCGTTTCACCCAGCAGCAGTACAAGGCGGGGGACACCATCGTGGAGGCGGGCAGGTCCGCCGAGCACGTCATCCTCATCGCCCACGGCAAGGCGCAGAAGCTGATGGCCGGCAAGTACGGCGACCCCGTGGTGCTGGAGACGCTGGCGGACGGCGACCACTTCGGCGACCAGGCGGTGGTGGAGTCGAACGACGTGTGGCCCTTCACCGTCAAGGCCGTCACGGCCTGCACGGTGATGGCGCTGACGCAGGATACGTTCGAGTCCCTCATCACCCAGTCCCCGGCGCTGAAGGCGCACGTGGAGCGCTACAAGGCGAACCTGAAGAAGCCCCAGGACAAGGCGGGCCAGGCGGCCATCCCGCTGACGGCGGGCCACCACGGCGAGCCGATCATCGCCGGCGGCTTCGTGGACTACGAGCTGAAGCCGCGCGAGTACGAGCTGAGCGTGGCGCAGACCATCCTGCGCGTGCACACCCGCGTGTCGGACATCTTCAACGACCCGATGAACCAGACGCAGGAGCAGTTGCGGCTGACCATCGAGGCGCTGAAGGAGCGCAAGGAGTGGGAGCTCATCAACAACCCCGAGTTCGGCCTGCTGCACAACGCCGACCTCAAGCAGCGCATCCACACCCGCTCGGGGCCCCCGACGCCGGACGACATGGACGAGCTGGTATCGCGCCGTCGCAAGACGCGCTACTTCCTGGCCCACCCGCGCGCCATCGCGGCGTTCGGCCGGGAGTGCAACAAGCGCGGTCTGTACCCGACGGTGGTGGACGTGGGCGGGGCGAAGTTCCAGGCCTGGCGCGGGGTGCCCATCCTCCCGTGCGACAAGCTGCCCATCACCCGGGAGAACACCACCTCCATCATCGCCATGCGCACCGGTCAGGAAGACCAGGGCGTGGTGGGCCTGCACAACGCGGGCATCCCCGACGAGGTGGAGCCGAGCCTCACCGTGAAGCGCATGGCCATCAACGACCAGGCCCTCACCCAGTACCTGGTGAGCACCTACTACTCCGCCGCCGTGCTCGTCCCCGACGCGCTGGGCGTACTGGAGAACGTGGCGCTCGGCGGCTGAGGCGCTTGTTCGCGTCGTGAAGCAGGAGGGCGGGCCCGGTGCGTCCATCGCGTCGGGCCCGTTTTCTTTGGTGGAACCGGGCGCAGGCCCTGCGTGTACCCGGCTGTCGAGCGATGGAGGCTCCTGACTCTTCTCCCGCGCTGGTTCGCCATGCCATGTCGGTCGACCCGCGTGCGGAAGCCCCGTGCCTGGGGACGTTGGTGAAGCTGGACACTCGGCGCGCCGGCGCTGATGAGCAGTTGCGGCTACGTGTCGCAGCCCGTCCCCGTCTCTGGGACTTCACGCCCACCAGCAGTGCCAGTTGATTCGCCATGGGCGTGGCGGGCGCGAAGCATTCCTGCAGACAGTCGTATTCGCCGCTGCGCCAGCTTTGGCTGGCCAAGGAAGGTGTGCGCGCGCCGCGCTGGAGAGGCTGCGTGTACCCGTCATTGACACGTCAGCGGCGCATCATGACGCGTCATGTCTGCTCCCATGATACGTCTCAGGTCAGACGGCATTTCCTACCCCTCCCGCTCTCCGCCCTGGACAAGCTCAGCAGCCTGAGCAAGTCCATGGATGACCTCTCCCTGACAGGGGAGCAGCCCGCGCGACCCGCCTGCTGGCGCGTGGAAACCCCCATATACCCGGGGAGTAGGAATGCCTCTGTATGGAGGCAATTGGTATTGACGTTGCAATGACAGACGTCGCGGACCGCAGGTCAAATGGCTCCGCCATTCCATGGGAAGTGACAATGTCAACCACGCCAATCGTGTCGTCGCGCAGTGAATCCTCGACCTCCGCGCAAGCCGCATCGTCTCGCAGTGAGCCAGCCACGTCTGAATATCAGTACAACTACACCTACGTCGCCCCGCTCGCGCTGGCCCAGGACGTCCCGGCGAGTCAACGCCCCACGCTGGAATGGTGGGGACAGGTCGTCGTGCAGCTCCTCCGCATCGCGAACAACCGTCTGCACTGGATTCACGAGCAGGAGCAGCGCACGCATGAGGGCGCGGCGCCCACCGCCCCGTCGTTGAGCGTGGACCTGTCCCATGTCGGCGTGGGGCGGATGGAACTCAGCCACCTCAAGGCGCTTCCCCCGTCTTCGACGATGGCGGGCAACCTGTTCGGCGAGTTCCACGAGTTCGGCGAGGCCGCCGAACTGGCCGCGAAGGCCGCGCTCCTGGCCCGCAAGGCCTTCAACCACGAGCTGGGCAGCGTGTTCGACGTGTTCAAGCTGGTGATGGAGGCCATCACGATCAAACCCACAGGCCGGCCAGGCTCGATGCTCGACTACTTCAATCTCTTCACCACGCTCCCTCTGCCCGCGGTGGCACCGAGCTACGAGGAGGACGCGACCTTCGCCTGGCTGCGCGTAGCGGGCTTCAACCCGCTCGTTCTACGCAAGGCCCGCGCGCTGGAGGACACGCTCGGGCTGACGGACGCGTCCCTGCGCGCCGTGCTCGGCGAGGATGACACGGTCCAGCTCGCGCTCGACGAGGGACGGTTGTATCTGGCGGACTACAAGGCGCTCGCCCGGGTCATCAACGGCAACTTCCCGGACGGCCCCAAGTACTGCTTCGCGCCCCGTGCCCTCTTCGGCCTGCCCGCGGGCAGTGGTCTTCGCCGGCTGCGTCCCCTGGGTATCCGCTGCGGCCAGGACGCGAGCGCCTACCCGCTCTTCACGCCTGCGGATGGCGAGGCCTGGATGCAGGCCAAGACGGTCGTCTCCGTGGCGGACGTGAACCACCACGAGCTCATCTCGCATCTGGCTCACACGCACCTGCTCGTGGAGCCCTTCGTGGTCGCCACCCATCGCAACCTTCCGGATGACCACCCGGTGAGCCTGCTCTTGCGGCCGCACTTCGAGGGCACGCTGAGCATCAACCAGTCCGCGGCGGAGAAGCTCATCGCGCCGGGCGGGAAGGTGGATCAGATGCTGGGCGGCACCATCCAGTCCAGCCGGACGGTCGCGGTGGAGTCGCTGCTGAAGGATTCGTCATTCGACTTCAACCAGGGCATGCTGCCTCACGCCCTGCGGCAGCGCGGGATGACCGAGCCCGACCTGGACTACCCCTACCGTGATGATGCACGGCTGGTGTGGGGCGCCATCGAGAACTGGGTGCGCGCGTACGTGGGCGTCTACTACAGCACGGACTCGGCGGTGACCGAGGACGCCGCGCTCCAGAAGTGGAGTGCCGAGGTGGCCGCGAAGGATGGCGGCCGAGTGAAGGGCTTCGGTGAGGACGGCATCCCGGGCAAGCTGACCACGGTGGACTACCTCATCCAGGCGCTCACCATGGTCATCTTCACAGGCAGCGCACAACACGCGGCGGTGAATTTCGCCCAGGCCGGGGTCATGACGTTCGTGCCTATCGCGCCCAGCGCCGCCTACCGCGCCGCGCCCACCACCCGCGCCGAGGCCGCGCTCAACATGGGCCTCGACCAGTACCCGCCGATGGACATGGCCGCCCAGCAGATGGACATCCTCACCCTGCTTGGCTCTGTGCACCATACGAAGCTTGGTGACTACGCTCCCACGTGGTTCAAGAACCGGCACGTGCACGGCCACCTGAAGGTCTTCCAGGAGGACCTAGGGCGCATCGGCGCCCTCATCCAGCAGCGGAACACGACGCGCCTCTTCCCCTATCCCTACTTCATCCCCTCGGCCATCCCCCAGAGCATCAACATCTGAGGGCGCGGAGCTTCCATCCCGCCGGACAGGCGCCGTGAGTCGGGGGCTGATGGCCCCGGCTCACGGCCAATGAATCACGAATCCACCGACTCGCTGCCACCCAGAGTCACGGCCAGAAGAGGCCGGTGCCATCCTCTCCCACGCCGTAGGCCACCAAGTCAGAGGCGTTCGGCACCGCGCGCTTCGCTCACTCGCATTGACGCGCTGAATGGAGTGGCCTTGGTGCGCTCGTGACGCAGCGGCCGAGTTTGGGGTAGATACGGGTGTCGCGGTGGTTTGCGTTGCCATGAACATTCGAGTGATGCTGCGACCGTTTCTTGGAGGGCTTATTGCCGCGCTTGCCTCCGCTTGTGGCTTCTACAAGTGGGACATGGAGAATACCTGCCATGCAGTGGAGCGCTCGAAGGTGCGCGAGCTTCCAATTACAAAGGAGGAGGATGTCCTGACACTGGCCGCCTCGTGGGCTGCCGAGCGCGCTCGGTCGACCGAGGGAAAGCGGCTTTGGAACGCTCTCCCCAATATCAATCCTGGTTCCAGGGCTGAAATCATTCGTGACGCCGCTAAAGAGGCTGGAGTCGTGGACTGTCCGCTCGCGGATGCGCTTGAGGCTGCCATCCTTGCGGACGAACTGGAGCGGCAGCAATGACTCCAGAAGAAGCTACAGAAACCCTCGCCTGTGGACGCTTCGCCCGCTCCCGAACGGGAATCTACGAAGGCGGATGCTCCCTTGTAGGGGGGGCTCCTGGATGGGCGCGGGCCACCCCCGTGTGTCGCGACACTAGAACGCGACGATGGATGGCCCTATCTCGCTGGTGAAGAAGTCCTGAAAGGTGGCCACGTAGTAGTTACCGGAGCCCGTTTCCCCGTAAAGGGGGGCGTCCTTGGTGCCGGAAACGGTGAGCGTCGTCCCGTCCGTCTCGATGGAGAGGTATCCGGAGTAGGTGGCCTTCCCCAGCGCGTTGACGCTCACCGCCAGCACGGCGCAGCTTGAGCGGGAACTCATCCGCGACCGGGGGCACGCCGACTTGGCCCGGGTGAAGGCCACGGGCCACATCCAGCGCGACACCAAGCCCTCAATTGGTGCACTCTTGGTATCAGCTCTTCTGAGCTTGCTCAAGGGCCGCAATCGCATCCTCATGCTGGTAGTTCCGGGAAAGCTCGAGCGGAGTTCGCCCATTGCGATCGCATGCGTTGGGCTGAGCGCCATGCGCAAGAAGAAGCCGCGTCACATGAGCGGACGGGCGCTCTCCACGCTGCGACGCTCCATCAGCCTCAATGTCTATCGCATGATGTAGCGGCGTCATCCGGTTGGCATCCGGAAGATTCACGTCTGCCCCACGAGCAATCAGCATCGGAATCAGCTCTAGCTGCTCCTGCTCCACTGCGACATGCAGCGCTCCCCAATGTGTTCCGGACGGCGGCACGTTCGGGTTCGCCCCAGTCTGGAGCAGCAGCTCGAGTATTTCTGCATCGCCGGCAAGAACAGCCGCACACAGTGCGGACGCCAGTTCCTCAGCACTGGCGGCACGAACCCTTAGTGCAGCTTCCACACCAGCCTTGTTTGCGGACCTAACAAGCTCAAGGAGCATCACCCTCCCCCTGGAACGGTCACATTCAGTTTGATCTCTTGGAAGCTCTCACGGAACTCCAGGATCGCAGAACTACAGTTAAAGCATGCGCCCTGCGCATTGTCGAACGCAAGGTTGATGGTTCCAGTTGAGTCCCGACTGATGCGCGACCGAAGAAAATCTAGAGCTGGTCTCGAAATTGAGCGAGCAGGCATGAGGGCGCAGGGCGAGCCGCTGATCGACATGGAGGGGATGGCCATATTCGAAGCTGACCGCTGGACCTGACGGATGAACAGTGGAGGCTGATTGAGCCGCTACTCCCGCGCGGGAGTTGAAGCGGGAGGACCGGCCTGGGCGAACGCCCACTCCATCACGAGCACTATGGGACGGCATCTTGTGGATTCTGCGCACTGGGGCCCAGTGGAGCGAACTGCCGCGGGAGAAGTACCCGCCCTACAAGACGGTCCACCGCTGGTTTCAGGGATGGGGGAGGGATGGTACTTTCAGGCCGCGGGCGAAAACCTCGCCGGCCTCTACGCGCTGGTGGCCACCTGCGTTGCAAGCCGCTGGACTGAGGACTTGGGCAGCCCCAAGATTCCGAGGATGGATGAGGAGTTGCCAGCTGCTGACCTTGTTCGACGCTTGGCCACGGGCTCGCAGTTGGAGTGCATCGAAGCCGCAAAGGAACTCGCCCGCAGGAAGGATCGTACGGTGCTTTCCGAAGTGACCAACGTCCTGCAACGAGGCGATTCTAGGCATGGACAGGAGGTGGCCGCGTGGTTGCTCGGGGAACTGAGCCCAGGCACGGACCTCACCCTCGATGCGCTCCACGCAACCATCATCGACCCGGCCGCGACCGAGAGCCTGCGAGGCCAGGCCATAGAGTCGCTGGGCAATCAGGTTGGTCACCTGAACGGGGGCGACGTTTACGAGCGTGCCGCTGATGTCCTCATCCCTCTCCTGCAACATCCGTCCGTAGAGATTCTCTACAACGCCGTTTTCGCGCTCGGGACGATGCGCTGCCGTCGCGCTCGCCCGGAGTTGATGCGACTCGCTGCGCAGGACCGCCGCACGTACAGGGGATTGGAAACGATAGGCGAGAACGCTCAGTTCGCAATCGAATGCATCGACTACGAACCGCATGGCCGCTGAAAGCGGCTTTTTGAGGCGGGCCGCGCTAAGTGCCAGCATTAGGAATGAACGTCACGCGCTCTACCTCGACCAAAGAGCCAATCAGGTTCTCTCAGTGCGGATCAGCCGGATTTGATTGAAGCGGTGTGAAGGTGCACCGGTGTCGAAACGCTCGCTCGTTCCAGCTTCGCCCAACGAATAGGAGCGCCCCGACGAAACCCGATGGCCAAAGAGTTCCGCTCTGAAACGCTGGAACTGCTCTGGTGTCGCCCGCTTCAACTGGTCAGCGACCCAACTTTCGCACAGCCGTACTCGACCAACGCCAGGGTTGCGCGTTTGAGCGGTCTTCGTTCGAAGTCGCTTGGCGAGCCTGGAGAGCGGTCGGCTCAGGTCGCGAGAAATGGGGTGCTCTGCGTCGTCCGAATCCTCTGCCCAAAGCGCGGGGCGAGTTTCGACAGGGCCGTTGGGCCGGAGTCCCTTTCGAGGGGATGTGCCGAGCGTGGAAACGAGCAGAGCGGCGGGGAGAGAACCGTGGCGGTCGAGAAGCGCGGCCGAGACAATCTGAGAGCTGTCTTGAAGAGTCTGCGCCGCGCGACGAAATCACGAGTACCCAGTAAAGGTCGGGGGCGTTTCGTTCTCTCGGTTAACAGCCACGGGGGCCAATCCGTCGCCGAAATGCTCCGAGCTGTCCTGGAGACAGGGAAGCGAAGCAACCCTGGAAGGTACGACATCGAAAGCCCAGGATTGTTGGAATCGGTCGCCCGCAGTGGTTAACAGAACTGTTAACCACTCTCGGCCTCTCTCTCCCCAAAACGGGCGAAAGAGCGCTCCAGAGAGCCCAACCTGCGGCGGAGAAGAGGGGGCATCTCGGTCTGCGGGGTGGAGAGCTGAGAGCGCCCTCTTCAGCACCGCGAGCCAAAATCCCTTGAGATTCAGGGGCTCAAGCACGAAGGCCCTGCGATTTTCATCGCGCGGCCCGTGTTAAACAAAAAGGCCCTGCCAGTTGGCAGGGCCTTTCAGTCAGCGCCCCAAATGAAGCCCTGCGCGAACTCGTTCTCGGCCTTCTCTCCAGAGACTGCGACGGAAAACACGAGAAACATCCTAGGGTTAGGTGAAATCGGGAAAATTCGGGGCCTGATTGAGTGTTCGCAAACCTCGCCGCTGTTGTTCCCGGAAGTCGCGGATTGGGGAGGGCGTCCAGCATTCTTCAAAGGTGGCCGTGCACAGGGAGCACCCAGCCTGAAGCTGGCGGCAGGCTGGACCGCACTTGGCTGGCCGTTCAGATGACCTCGCCCGCCTTGTCGCACCGCCGGATGAAGACTCGATGTCCTCATGAAGCAGCGACCGAATTTTGGGTCGGCACACCTGTCCGAGCTCAATGCTGGTTAGCCAGCATTGCCGACAGCTCTTGCAGGTCGTGATTGTGCGGATACAGAACTAGCAACTCCTGAACCAGTGCGACCAATCCACCCGGCAGTGAACCGTTCCTTGAGAGAGTTGCGGCATCTCGCCAGCGAAAATCGGGCGTTCCATAGGTCTTCAGGCGTTTGCGCTCTCCACCTGCGCGTTCCCATAGATAGTCCAGATGATCTGGAGCAAGGCTTGCCCCCAGTTCAGCCACGCGGTTCACCAGGAATGTATCAATTGTACTTGAGGACGGTCCCAGTGGCCAGTGCCATGACAGTTTAAAGCGTTCCCAGGTTGGAAGCAGTTCCTGGCACGCATTCACAGCAGGTCGTAACTCGGGCACCTTCCAGTAATGGTTGTAGAGGATTTTGGCTGCACGAACCCATTTCCTCGCTAGAATGGCTCGGCCCACGGAGTCCGTGACTAGTGCCCAGTCAGTGCGCGCGAATCGCGCCATCCACTTAAGCGCCTCTTCTTCGCCCAATGCCACATCCCAGTTTATGAGCGTTGAAAATACCCGCACGGAGGGACACGCCTGACGAGCCCGGCTCAAAATGGCTTCGGCCAGCGGACGCTCAACGTTCGGAATAGCATGACCCGCTTCACATCGTTGGACGAGAGCTTCAGTCACTCGATGAAGCAGCGCAGCTCGTCCCGTGCTGCTCAACGTCGCCCATATGGAAGATCGCTCAGGGTAATCGAGAGCTATGCCGGCTAGGCCTTCAGCCAATGATGCAACGAGTCCTTCCGGCTCGTCTCCAGCGAGAACCGCATCTAGGAGACTCCGCCCGAGAGATTCGCGGTTGACACCCGGGGGCCAACTCGTGCCCCCTTCCCGCACGTGCGCTGCCCACAGCGCTCGCCACCTTGGGTTGCCCGCGTCCAGGGGGCGCAACAATTCGGGCTCTCGTGCCGTTCGAAGTGCTACCAGCTCAATGAGCTTCGCATTCTCTAATGAGATTGCCTCCTGGACAACCGTCTTTCCCGGCAAGCGCTCAACGAGGAGCGCCAAGCCAGCAGATGAGTCGCCCGGAAAGGTCAGCTGGGCCTGAAATGCTTCATGCGGTGAAGACGTCTGCATCGCCGCCCACGCATGCAACCGGGGCCATCGGCGGTCCACTGCCTGTTGCCGAAGCTGCTGTAGCTCAGTCTCATTCAACTCAGCGTCGGAAGTGACGGCGAGCAAGCGTTGCTCTACTTCCTCAGCCGGGGGAAGAATCGTTCGGAGGGATTCTGCTGCATGGGGGAGTGCCAACCAGCGGAGTGCTGCCAAGGCCCAGCGGCCGTCGAGATGGGCTATCCCAGACGCAAGGCCTGTATGAACGGCCTGTCGCCACCAGTTCTCCGCCCGTTCCGGCGACAGTAGCGCCAATACTTGCGACGACTCCTCTGCAGCTAGCTCTGAGGCTTTGCGGCTGATCCAATCCTTGACCGCGTTCTCAAGAGCCTTCCCCTCGGGAAGATGTGCTAGAGAGAGGTTCGCGAGTGACCGCACGAAGGTGGTCGGTGCCTCGGTGAGGCCCCGTACCAGGATACTCTGACTCTCCCTCTTCAGTGCTACGGCGCATTTAGGCCCGACAGCCAGAGTCAAAATCGTTCGCAGGAAGTTCAGTGCCTGCTGTGGCTCTTGAGTCTCGCGTAGGATCTCCAAGCGATCTGCGGCACGTGCCACTCGGACAAGGCTTCCCAGGTCAGCTGGCAAAGGGGAGCAGGCAGTGCGCACCTCATCGAAAGTCTGATCCATTTCCCCCACGAGCCATCTGGCTGCTCGGCTGAGCTGAAGCTTGGGTGGGAGTGTGATCAACCGATGCCCCCTCCACTGCACAACTCGTTGCGCAGGCACACCGAAGAGCCAGGGGCGAGTCACTGATTCGCCGCCTTGGGGGGGGCTAATTGCCACCCGTGCGGAGAACGCACGCCGGGCCGCTGGCCAGAGCTGGGCCCAAAGGGCCGCGATGATGCCCGGCCATGCATCCATATCCGTCACAACTGGTGGTCCAGTATTCGTCTCCAACAGCGCCTCCGCGACGCCCCCTAACAACGCGGACCCAGGCAATGGGATCGATTCCTGGCCACTGAGCGTCTCGAGTGCTGGGAGCAGGCTGTCGACGGCGCCTACTTCATCGAGGCGCCACAGCAAGACTTCACTGCGCACCATTCCACCCCGGCGTGCCTGCTCGTCCGGTCTAGTCCACCAAAGGGCCCACCAGGTCTCCACAGGTCCACACCCTACGGAGGGCCACCATCGTTCTCCGGGGGCGTAGGCGCCAGGAGGCTTGTCGGTCAAACCCAGCAGCACCGCTGGCGGTTGGACGGAATTCTCCTCCCACTCCAACAGCGCGTGCATGTTGTCGTGGGCTCCGTACCGAGCGCGAACAGGGCGAATCATCGCACTCCCACGAGCCACGCTAGAGGCCGGCTCAGGTCCGGCTCAGGGGGCCCTCCTTCTGGAGGAATAACCCATCCCTGGTTCTCCGGCCCTTCGTCGATGAACGTCTCCTCGGCGCCGTTTCTCACCAGGGGACGCCCCAGCGCAGAGAGTCCCCAGATCGTCAGTGCGTCGGAGGCCCAGTTGCTCTCGATAAACGACGACACGAGTGGAAGGTGATTAGCGAGTGACTGTCGGGGAGGCGCCCAAACCTGCCCGGAATCGGCCGTCGCGAACTCGTCGTAGCAGGAGAGGAGTACGGCAAGGCGAGGCCGCCGGTGGCGAGCGATCTGGCCTACTCCAGCGACATGCAGCAAAAGCTGCAGGAGCTCTACCCAGTAGGCGTTGGCGTCCCAGTGAGCTGCACGTTCGGTGGTATCGTTTCGAGGCTCTAAGCGCTTGGTCAGTTCACTTAATGCATCAGAATAGGTGGTCTCGCTCTTGAGTCGGATGAGTAACACCCACCCCTCCGCTTGAGTCAGACGCGACCTCCAAGCCTCCGGCACTGCGCGCTGTTCGAAGACCTGACGCAGCTGTTCACCGCCGTAGTCCGGCCAGCGGAGATCCATGGCATTGCCGTGCTTGTCCGCAAGAGGCAGCAAGACCTCGGCCCATGTGTCCGCTGAGGTGTGTTCTGCGGCGCGGCCTTCTTCCAGACAGCGAAGGACCTCCTCCAAAGCACTGAGATTTGATGGCGTACCCCGGTCGGCTTGGAGCCGAAGCAGTCCCGGTCGCCGTCGCACCCGGCCGTAGAGCTGACCGGCATAGTGAGTCTTCCCGCTGTGTGGACCGCCGAGGAGTACCAGCTCAGGAGTGCGCACGAGTCCCTCGAAAGACCGCGAAGGGCTGGTGCTGGAGTACCGGCTCGAGTACGGGACTGGCTCGAGCCGGCGTCCAGGCGTCGCGGACCGCTGCGTCCAGTGCGGTCGCTAGCGACTCTCCTGACTCGGTGCTGCACTCAACTTGGGTTGCGTGGGGGATGTGCTCGTCCAACGCGCGCCGGAGCGCTTCGCGAATGACCTCACCAGGCTTGTGGTCTGCCTTGGACCACACCAACACGGTCGGTCTGCCGTCGACGTGGTTACCCAATCGCTCCAAAAGCTGACGAACTTCATTCCGGGCCTGGCCTCGCGTGGGACCACTCAGACGAGCGGAGTCCGCGAGAACCATAAAGGCGTCCGCATGCCGGACGATCCAACGCGCGCCCTCGGCGTCTGGAGCGTCTTCCTGAATCGACCAGCGCGTGAACCATTCCCCAGGAGCATCGGTGAGCAACAGGTCGCGAAGGTCCTCCTTTGGGTCTCGTAACGCGAGGTGAAGCAGCCCCGGAACCCGGCTGGTACCCCGAGGAGTGTGAGGTGGAAACGATGGAGGGCGCGCAGCATCATCGAAGCGTGTCCAGGCCGCCAGGGACTCCCATGCTCCTAGGGTGCGGGACCCAGCGAAGCGTGCTTCCGCCAACGTACGTCCCCGAAGCAGCTGGAGGTAGTTACCTACCAGTAGGGTAGTTTTTCCTGCATCGTGAGCTCCCAGCATGCCTACCAAGATGGAGCGCCCTCGCGACACTAAGTTTGAGAGATCAGCCAGCCCCAAGGCGCTGCCTGACCAAGGGACCCGCGCCGACGTCACGGAGGGGGAGGCAGTAGCCTCAACCTTAGACTCAGTGGTTGTCCAGGAAGAGCACTCAGCGTGACGAAGGTGTCCAAGGGCACAGGCCTCGCCATCGTGAACGAAGCATTGGGAGTTCGAGCAACGCCCCTTCATTCTGCGCTCCTTGCGAGGCGCACAGCCTGCTCCTGCCGAAACAGGGCTCGCGCGAATTCTGGAAGGCTCATCGAGATTTCGCCGGAGAGCCCGGCACGCTTCACGGACTTATCGAGGTCAAACTCCCGGTCCCCCAGTGTCAGGATGACCAGATCGCGCAAGCTCAATCGGCCTTCAGTTGGCGGAGGGCTCAGTGGATTCGTCCAGCTCTTGGGGAGTCGCTCTCGGAGCTTTCGGAGTGCGCCGAGTAGCTCCGGCAGAACCTGTGCATGACTGAAGCTTGCTTCGGGAAGCTGGCTCACGGTCTCCGACAGCAAGTAGCTGACGCTAGCAGGGGTGGGCATCGTGACTTGGTCAAGGAGATCGATGGCCATGACGACGGCAGCGAGGGCGGGCGGCAGTTCCCTGTAGCTGCAATGCACGGACTGCGAATAGAGCGCTTCGGACCACCAGAGGACGTCTAGGCGAAGTCGAGCGGTATTCTGGCGGGCTTCACTGGCCTCTAATGCGCCTTGCACCCAGCGTTGCTGCGAAGCAAGCGCGTCGCCAAGTGTCGTAACTAGTTCGGTCTCGGAATTCTTGACGTGCTGGCTGAGTTGAACTGTGTACGTGCTGAACTCAGCTGCTGTTTTATCGAGTTCATCGGCGAGCACATCGCGCATCCGGTCAGCAAATTCCCAGGACCAATGGCCTCCATTGTTGGAAAAGAAAGGATTTGGATTGTCAACTTCGCTGATGTTGTTGCGGTAGTTTGGACCCGCTGCCGCCGCAACCCGCATCAATAGGTCCTGTCGCTTCACCTTGCGAGGTTTCGGAGCCTCCACCGCAGGCTTCGCCACGACCGAGGGCATTGTCTGCCGTTTTTTTGCAGGTAGCGAAGGGAACACAAGCGCCAGCTCTTCGGTGCGCGTCGCCGCCATCTCGAGCATCCTGCGCACCACCGGTTCCTCTTTCCCCATGCGCAGGAGCGGTAGCGTGTCAGCGGCGGTTAACCACAGGATGGCGGCGTTCTTCCCCTCCGCGGCCTGGGCGCAGCCCTCAAGCAGGATGGCCCGGAACAACTTGATGGGGGGGCTGGTATGCACGGAGTTCATGGACTTCCACTCACTGACAAGCGCTTGAGCCGCCTGCGCAATGGCAGGCTCCTCCGCTGGGATCTCAGGATCGAGGCCAGCGAGGATGGCGCTAATAAGCCTCGTGGGAGTGGCACGGAACTCCTCAGCGAGTGTCTTGGCAGCGCGCTCCATTTTCGCGAAGCGCTCGTCGTCCCCGCCAAGATTCTCGATGAGACCGGCAGCCAGCAGATCGGTCAGAAATCCAGTCATTTAATTCTCCGAGCGGGCGCGACGACCCCTTACCAGTGGAGGTGGAGCTCTGCAGCACAGCGGGTGAACCTGCCGGCTACTCGAGCGTCTTGACGTAGTGCAGTAGTACTGTGTTGCTGGGAAGGTCCTCCAGGGCCGCTCGCAACAGTGCCTCGGGACGGACAGAGGCACCTTGCGTACTCCGAGTCCAGAGTCGCTGCCAGAGATCCTGTGGCCGCGAGATGTTCTCCACTTCACTGGCCTTGCCACCCGCGCGCCCCCATAGTGCGCGCGCGTCCTTCACATCCGGGTACTCCTCGGCGAGCACAAGGAGCAGGTCACGGGGCAACTCAATGCCGGGCCGGTTCGTCCAGGGAGCAGGTGCGTTGGGCGCAACAGGGCTCTCTTTGGAGGGTGTCGAGGGCACCGCACCCCGGCCATGGAGCAGATCGACCGAGTTACGCAGCAGGGAAAGTAGACACTCGGCAGATGCTCGCGCGGCGAAATGGCGGTAGCGATCGTCCTTGAAAGTGTCGCCGTAGTCCGAAACTGCCTTGGCTACTACCACCGGCACCTCAAAGAATTCTCCCAAGGCCCCCAGAGCGCTAGCCTCCATCTC
This sequence comes from Myxococcus sp. AB036A, assembly GCF_006547355.1. Lineage (NCBI taxonomy): Bacteria > Pseudomonadati > Myxococcota > Myxococcia > Myxococcales > Myxococcaceae > Myxococcus > Myxococcus sp. AB036A. Next base: position 19,097 of record NZ_VHLC01000126.1, read on the forward strand.
TACCCCCAGCACGGTGCGCATGGAGTTGGCGAGGCGCGGAAAGATGCCTTCATCCTCGGTAACTGAAGCTCCCGTGGCGATGGGCGCGACGTGGACCTGAAATGCGCGTGGAGGAGGGAGACCCCGGGGATAGAGCAGAGCAAGTTCGGCGGCATATGCCCTACCCGTGTTGGTGAGAGTGAGGGACTTGTCCACCCATTGGCGATTCCAGAGACGTTGAAGAATTACGCTCCAGTCTGGGCACACCGCATCAAATGAGGCACTCTGGCGAGGATCTTCGCCTGCTAGGATCCGCAGCAGCGCCCAATCCTCTTGGTGCTCCAGCGGTAGCAGGGGCCGCTGGCTGAGCCAGGAGGCAGTTGCCGGAATTGAAACTCTCTGCATGCGCTGTATCCAGGTGGGATGAGAGCGATAGGGAAACGTTTCCCCATGGAATCGCTGCACACCGGTTTCCACGATCAGCTTGCCTGCGTCGTAGGACCACATCTGGTTAGCGAAGATCACATCTCCGAGAGCCACCTTGCCCCGGCGTCCAGCGCAGATCCCACTCATTGCGATGCAACGCGCGGGCTGCGCCTGGATGAGCATGCTCGCGACGGCCTGAGCCCGCTCCCGCCCCATATGGCCCGCCCACGTGGTTCGAATGCTCAGGGCGGGCCCGGTCGAGGTTGCGAAGCTGCCATCGGCCACGATCCAACCATTGGGGCCCGTGCTTTCCACCCACCCCGGGTCGAGGAGCCCGTCAGTGATAGCTCGAACTTGGTCGTATTCATCTTTCAGGGCGCAGATGAGGAGTATATCAGGGAGCATGGGCAGTGGCGTTTATGCCGCTTCAGCCGCGATAAGTATATGCGGAATGGGGACCTATGGGGGAGGCGGACCAGTTAGTACAAAGTGGGCGAGGAGGGGGCTGCGTGAACTAGCAAGACTGTGCGCAGCACCAGTCGGGGGGCATGTCCGTCATGCATGTTCGTCAGAGCCAGAAGCGCCGGAGCTGATAGGGATCCTGGGGCGAACTTTCCGGGAGAAGGCCGCTTGGTCACGTCGACTGACGTCAGGTCGCTTTCGACCCTGCAACGTCATGTCAGTCCTGCTTGGCATACCTCTGCCCACGGGTCAGGTATGGTGTCCGGTGCGAGGGAGGGCGCATGCAGCGGGGACTTGGAAAGCAGAAGCCGCAGTACTTCTCCATCCGGTCGGTCATCCAGCTCATCTCTGACGACGTCCAGCCCATGGCGCGAAAGGCCTTGCCGCCGCGGGATATGATTCTGGTGGGTGAGGTCGTGGAGGTGCGCGGGCGCAGGGTGTGTCTGGCCGACACCCGTGGCTTCGACAAGCGCGTCTGGGTGGTGCTCCCGGAGGATTGCACTTGGCGCCCTGGGTTGGCGCACATGGTGGAGTTCGAGGGCAGTGCAAGGGCCTTCGTGGATGAGGAGCGCGGCGGCATCGACGTGCGCTTCATGGCGAAGAGTTGGACGGACCGCGGCCCCTCGAGTCGGCATGGCCGACAGCAGGCCGAGCTCGACGCCATCGCAGCGGGACGCCTGTTCCCACCCCCGAAGGTCACCAGGCCCTTCACACGCGTGGCGCTCGTCACGTCCGAGGGGAGCGAAGCGGTGGCGGACTTCAGCGGTCAGCTCGAAGACACCATCGGCACCCGCGTTCAGGTGGAGCTCATTCCGGTAGGGCTCTACGACGAGGAGTCCATCGCGGATGGTCTCCGCAGGGCGCAGAAGGGCGGTGCGGAAGTGGTCGTCCTAGCCCGCGGAGGGGGCTCGCGGATTGACTTGCAGCCCTTCAACTCGCCGGTGGTCGCTCGAGCCCTTTGCCAGCTGACGAAGCCGTGTATTGTGGCCGTGGGGCACGCCAGGACGAGGGTGGAGGCACAGCGCTTCGCTGCCTACCGGGCACGGACTCCCTCCGTTGCGGCGCACCTCGTCGCTCGACTCTTCCGGCGAGTCCAGCCGCTGCCGAAGCAGTCCACGCCGGTGCGTCTTGTCACGCCGCTGCCTGCTGCACCTCAGGTTCCGGCTACCCCGCGTCCCGTGGTTGTGCTGCCTTCTGGTGGAGCCTCGCGCAATCCAGACCCTGGGGTGGCTCCACGTGTGCGGGCGCTGCCCGCGCAACTACCCTCGGCAGCGTTGCCCCATGAAGAGGTGCGGCGGACGCCCAGATGGCTTGGGACGGCGAAACGAGCTGCCTGGAAAGTTTATTGGGGACTCGTTTGCGTCCTCGCGCTCGGCTTGGCCTTCGTTGTGGGGTGGAAGGGGGCATCGCGATGGGACGGCCTTGTTCGGCCCGAGGCGCATCCTGTGTCAGGTCCCGGTGTACCGGCGGTGGATTCTCCTCCTCCTCCGCCAACTGTCGCGCCCGTGAAGAAGGAGGCTCCGAAGCGAAAGCGGCGTGCTCCTTCAGCAGAGCCGGCTGGCGCCTTCGAATAGACGCATCAGCCGAGCTTTGGAGCGCCGCTGCTCGCGCTAACGAGCGCGAGCAGCGGTGGGGCAAAGCTCAGCTATCGCTGGTCCTTCGGCGGGTTGGGGTCATTCCCATAGCTGTTGCTCTGCTGAATCTTGCCCCCCTTGTCGTGAATGACGTGTTCAGCCTCATTCGCCCGCGCAATGGACCGGCCCTTCTCGACGGCAGTCTCCTTCTTGTGGTGGTGGCTAACGACTTCACCACCGACCTTATTGTCCCACCCCGAGCCACCCTTGGACGGGACGGTATGGACATTCTTCTTGGTCATTGCTGGCTTCCTTTCCGGCCCAATTGGCGCGGAGAAATAGGGTCCCCTCTTAGGTAACCAGGGTGGAAATACGCGTCAACTTGCTGGATTCACTGCCATTGCGGCCATGTCAGACCCGCGTGGTAGGGGCGGCGCCCACCGCGAGAAGGCCCTTCTGTACATGATTGACTTCGTGTCCAGATCAAAGTGCATAAGGGAGACTGCCCGCCTCCTTCCATGAGAGCCCTTGCGTGTTGAGTGGGCACAGGCGTTGGTTACGTGCTCTTGCGTGGGGAGGAACGGCATACTTGTGCCAGGCTGGGGGGAGGGATGTCGCGGTGGTGGAGTGGTAAGCCCAATCCCATCTTGTGCGTGTCTTCGTCGCGTGGATGCGACTCCAGACATGCGCGGGCGGAGGCTCAATGCGGCATATCCTCCTTGGTAGTTCCGCCCCGCCGCATCGTCGATGCAATCGGCCGATGACGTCGCGTGCCTCGCTCACTCGCATTGACGCGCTGTCGGGGGGGCTGTGATGCGCTCGTGACGCGGCGGCCGGGTTTTTGGGGTAGCGACAACAGGGAGCGGGAGTCATGAGGGACTTCCCCGGCGCCAGAGTGACTCAGGAGCGCAACACCGGAGACCACCCCTAGAGTCTCGGGCCCCCTCTCCTGCTGAAGAGTGCTTCCGTCCGCGTGGGCGCGGCAGGCGCTGGAGGAGGGGGCCCTTCGAAGTCCCACGCGCTGGAGCTGTTCATGCGAAGCGTGAATCGAAGCGGGCTGATGTTGTTAGCCCTGGGCTTGGTGCTGACGTTGGCCGGGTGCGGAGAGCCACTGCGGCCAGCGCCGGAGGGACGCGCGCAGGTGGTGGTGACGGTGCCCCAGTTGCTGAGTGCCAGCGACGTCAGTCGCGTGGAGCTCACGGTGTCGGGGGCGGGGATGCTGACGCGCACGGAAGCCCTGGTGGAGACGGGTGGGCAGTGGGG
>NZ_VHLC01000127.1:0-22777 GCF_006547355.1 Myxococcus sp. AB036A
CCCCCCGGGCCCCCCACCGAAAATCTGCGCGGCTTCGTCTACCTCCCGCTCGCCATGGGTGACCTGATGAGCGAGCTGCACTTCATCGGCTTCCAGGAGACCATCGACCTGGAGGTGTACGACGGGACGGAGGTCCGCGACGACGCGCTCCTCTACGCGTCCAGCCTCCCGGCATCGCGGGGGGCCCCCGTCTTCCAGCAGGACGTGAAGATACCCGTGGCCGGCCAGACCTGGACGCTGCGCTTCAAGGCGCGCCAGGCCTTCATCGCCGCCAGCACCACCGAGCAGCATGGCACCGTCGTAGGCGCCGGGCTGATGGTGACGCTGCTGCTGTTCTTCATCACCCGCTCGCAAGTCCGCGCCCGGACCACGGCCGAGGCCGCCAACACGGAGCAACAGCGGCTGACCGACGAGGCCCGCGACGCCGTCCAGGTGCGCGACGACTTCCTCAGCATCGCCGCGCACGAGCTGCGCACCCCCCTCACCAACCTCAAGCTCCAGCTCCAGCTGCTGTACCGCCAGCTTCGCGGCGAGGAGCCCCTGGACGTGGAGAAGCTCGCGCAGCGGGTGCTGTCCTGCGAGCGCCAGACTTCGCGCCTGGCGACCCTGGTGGACAGCCTGCTCGACGTGTCCCGCCTGGCGCGCGGCCACATGGAGCTGAACCTGGAGCCCGTGGACCTGGACGAACTGGTGCGCGAGGCCGTCCGCCGCTTCGAGACGGAAGCCAGGACAGCGGGGGTCCAGGTGACGGTGGACTCGCCGGCCCCCGTGACGGGCCAGTGGGACCGGATGCGGCTGGAGCAGGTGCTCACCAACCTGCTGTCCAACGCGCTCAAATACGGCCACGGAGCCCCCGTGGACGTGCGCGTGCGCTCGGACGAAACACAGGCGATGGTGGAGGTGGAGGACCACGGCATCGGCCTTCCTCCGGAGGACGCGCAGCGCATCTTCGACCGCTTCGAACGCGCCGTCTCCAGCCGCCACTATGGCGGGCTGGGCCTGGGCCTCTTCATCACCCGCCAGCTCGTGGAGGCCCTGGGAGGCCACATCCGCGTAGCCAGCACCCCGGGCCAGGGCGCCACGTTCACCGTCGTGCTGCCCTTGAGCGGCCCACGGGCCGTGGATTGACGCTCCCTGCCTTGCGGGGAAGCACGGCAAAGCCCTTCAATGACAGGCAGGAGGATTCACGTGTTCCTGTCTGGAATGACATCCGCGCTCGCGAGCGCCCTGCTGCTCACCGCCGCCCCCCTCTCCGTCACCGTCGAGCCCCTGGGCTTCTCCGTCCAGAACGCCAACAAGGAGGTCCGGGTGACGAAGGTCCTGCCGGGCAGCGTCGCCGCCCAGGAAGGCCTCGAGCCCGGCATGCGGATTGTGAGCATCGACCGGCCGAGACGGTCGTTCGCGCGCGACCCCATCCACCTCCTCAGCCAGACGGACCTGCACGACGCCTTGATGCCGACGTGGGACGAACCCCTCACGATTCGCATCAAGGGCGCCGACGCTGAACGGGTCCTGCGCCTCCGCCGAACCGGCCCGCGCCCGGCGCAGGAGTTCCCCGACACGCCCCTCACCCGCGAGCAGCTCAGCCGGCTGACGCAGTTGGAGCAAAGCCGCTACCTCATGTGGCTCGCCAGGCATGGCTCCTTGCCCGAGTCCTCCATGCCCGAGTTCGAGCTCGAGCAGAGGTCCACGGCTTACGTCAAGGAGGACGCGCTGCTGGCCGTCATTGGCGGAGGAAGCACCCCCGCTCACGTCTATACCAGCGCCACCGTGCTGACGCCCTGCGAGGGCGCGCTGGAGAAGCTCGTGCTGCGCGGCGCGCCCGCAGGCGGAGCCCCGCTCCAGCTTCGGCCCGACGTCCGCGGCATGAATGCCAGCGTCCGCGTGGACCTTCCGCTCTGGAAGCCCGCAGAGGTGCTCCAGGCCTGCCGCACCTCCGCGTCTCCTTTGGAATCCCGCGTGAAGGCGGAGCTGCATTGCCAGGGTGCGCCCGTCGAGAAGCGGGAGTTCACCGCGACGCTGAGGGTCTTCTGTGACGAACCGCTGCCGGCGGGAATCCGGGACGCGCGCAACGTGCTGTCACTGGCGGGAAGGCGCAGGGCGGATGACGCCCCCGCCCTCATCCATCAGTTGGAGGTGGGCGCCAATGGGATGCTCGCACTGAACGCGCGGCTGGATGGCATCGTCCCCCCGCCAGTCGAGGTCAGCCTGGTGGAGCTGGATGGCAAGGGGAACACGGCCCGGCGCCATGCAACGAAGAAGGTCGAGCCCCAGATGACCGACCTGCCGTTCCACGTCACGCTCGACACGCGCACGGCGCGAACCGCGCGGCTGGCCGCGGCGCTGCGCTTCGCCGACGGCAGCACGCGGCTGAGCTTCCCAGCGGACGTGGCCATCGTCACGCGGGAGGAGGTGGCCGCGCAGCAGCGGCAGGCCGAGGAGGCATACCAGCGATTGATGGACTTCAATCGCAAGCTCGCCCAGCAGTGGCCCTCCGCCTGTGATTCGCTGACCGAAGTGACGGCCTGGACCCAGGCCCAGCCAGAAATCGAATGGGCCGCCTCCACCCCGGACACCAGCATGACCTATCAGGTGAAAGGTTCCGCTGGGCTCAACGTGCTCAACTGCCACAGACACCACCGCTGAGCCTCACGGGCCTCCCGCCTGCTTCTTGACTTTTCATGAATTCCGCCTAAACAACTCCTGAAATTGAGAATGCGTATCGTTCTCATCCAGGCCCGCAACTCGGTTCCGGGTGAAACGGCGCCCCACTCCACTTCCAGGAAGGCCGTCTTCATGACGCATCTGTTTGCCCGCTCGGGTTTCCGACTCTCCGCCGCTGCGCTCGCGCTGTCCCTGCTGGGCGGCTGCGACGACTCCGGCGACGACTACACCGGCCCGCTGTACGCCATCACCACGCAGGACCTCAACGCCGACCCGGCGGCGAGCTACGTGGTGGTGACGCGTGAGGCGGAGCAGACCGCGCAGCTGTCGCTGGACGGCGCCATCAAGGTGTCCGGCCGTGCGCTGGGCGTGGGCATCCGCAAGTCGGGCCAGGTCTACGTGGTGTCGGACGACAGCCCCGTCGTGACGCGCTACTCGCTCACCGAGGACGGCGGCCTGGAGCAGTCGGGCACGGTGAGCTTCGCCAGCCTGGGCGTGATGTCGCTGGGCGAGTACCAGGCGAACTTCCAGTTCGTGTCGGCGACGAAGGCGTACTTCTTCGACGGCATCACCGCGCAGGCGGTCATCTGGAACCCCACGGAGATGACCGTCACCGGCAACATCGCGCTGGGCGACCTGGAACTCGAAGGCACGGAGATGGCCTTCTCGGGCTCGGTCGTCTCGGACAACGGGCAGCTCATCATTCCCGTGGGCTGGCGTCCCGTGGCCGGCGTGGGCATCACCCCGAGGACGGGCGTGGTGGTCGTCGACACGGCGACGGACACGGCGACCATCGTCACGGATGAGCGATGCGGCTACGCACACGACGCCGTGCTCGCCCCCGACCGCAAGGTCTACGTCGCGACGGAGGCCTACGGCGCGGCGGTGCACCGGGTGTCGGCCGACGCGGCACCCGAGCCGTGTCTGCTGCGGTTCGACCCGCAGACGCGGACCTTCGACGCGGGCTTCCACCGCTCGCTGTCGGAGCTCGTGGGCGGCGGCACCGCGGGCTCGCTCGTCCCCGGCCCGTCGGGCACGGCGTACCTGCGCGTGCTCGATGAGAGCGTCGCCCCGGTGCAGGAGGGCGCGCATCCCCGCGGCATCGCGAGCGGCGCCGGTTGGCAGTGGTGGGCACTGAATCTCAACACGCTGACGGCGACGCGGAACACCCAGTTCCCGGCCACCTCGGGCAGCAGCTTCCTCTTCCACACCGAGAACCAGACGCTCTACACCGAGTTCGGCGCGGGCTCCGCGTCCACGACGCTGCACGTGCTGGGCGACAACGGGCGGCCCACGCTGACGACGCGGGGCCTGTCCTTCTCCCTGCTCCAGCTGCGCTAGGCACCAACGCCAGCGGAAGTCCCCGGGGCTCCGCTCACGCGGGGCCCCGGCTGTAGCACCACCTGGTTTCACCCACCTCCTGGAGTGTCCATGCGTCTTCCGTTCCGCATCGCGGGCGTCGTCGTCGTGTCATCGCTGTGGTCCATCCCCGCCTTCGCCACCAGCACGGGCGTCACCGGCCAGACGGGCAAGACTGGCCCCACGTGCAGCACCTGCCATCAGGGCGGGGACCTCCCCACTGTCGCGCTCGAAGGTCCCGCCACGCTCGCGCCGGGCGCCACCGGCCAGTACACCTTCATCATCCGGGGTGGCCCCGCCAGGACGGGCGGCGTGGGCATCGCCGTGGACAGCGCGGCGGCCACGCTCCAACCCGGTGAGGGCATGAAGAAGCTCGGCGCCGAGCTGACCCATTCGCAGCCCCAGCCCTTCGCGAACAACGAGCTGCGCTTCAACTTCAGCCTCGTCGCCCCCGCGACGGACGTCACCCTCACCCTCTTCGGCGCTGGCAACTCCTCCAACGCGGACCTGCATACCGACGGAGACCGGGCCGCCGCCACGAAGCTGAGCGTGAAGGTGGGCCAGGGCACGCCGGGCCTGGAGCCGGGTGACAAGGACGAGGAGAGCGGAGGCTGCGCCGCCGCGGGCAGCGCGCCGCTGTGGGCCCTGCTGATGGCCGCCTCGCCCCTGGCCCTGCTGCGCCGCCGCCGGCGCTGAGACACCCCACCGCGCGCTCCCGAGGGTGAGGTCCACGCCTCATTCCCCGTGGAGGTGAAGATGCGCCAGGCCCCATGCGCCTCTTCACCCGGCTCCAATCACAATATAAACTGTGGAGGTTTATATCTAAAAACCGGGAGTCTCCGTGCCCACCCACCCCACGCAGCCCAGCCTCCACCCGATGACCGAGGAGGAGCGGGCCCGGGCGCATCCAGCGCGACGGCCGACGCTCTTCCAGGTCGCGGGAACGCGGTACATCTATGTCAGCACCCTGGACGCACGTCCCAACGGCGAGGTCCTCATGCTGGCCGAGCGACAGGAGCGCCACGGCCTGAGCGGGCCGGTCCTCATCCAGCGCGTGCGCTCGCCCGCCACGTCAAGGCGCAGGCACCGGTTGGTGGAAGAGGTCCAGCGGGCCTACCGGCTGAACCACCCGGCCATCGCCAAGGTCCTCCTGCTCACCGTCAAGTCAGGCAACCCCTACGTCATCATGGAGTACGTGGACGGCCCCACCCTGGACGGCGTGTTGAGCCTGATGGCCCTGCGGCGCCAGCCCGTCTCCACTTCCTTCGCACTGTACGTGGGCGCGGAGGTCGCCGACGCGCTGGCCTATGCGCACCGGCTGGCGGATGACCATGGGGCGCGGCTCGGGATGATTCACCGGGACGTGAGCCCGCGCAACGTGAGCGTGGGAATGGGCGGGGAGGTGAAGCTGACGCACTTCGGCGCGGCCTACACCCACCTTGGCGGGCGCGAGGAGACCCGGTGCGACCTGCGCAAGGGAGATGCCGCCTATACCTCGCCGGAGTACCTGCAGTGTCTGCCATTGACTCCCGCGGCGGACCTCTTCTCGCTGGGACTCGTCCTGCTGGAGCTGGCCACGGGACGCCACCTCTTCCACGACGCCCTGGAAAGGCTGGCGGAGCCTCCTCCATGGCGGCAGCGGGCTCCCGTGGAGGAGGAGCCCTCGCTGCCGCTCACGTATTTGATGATGTTGATGGACGCCTACACGCCAGACGACGTGGAGCAAGCAACCGCGGGTCTGCCCGAGGGCTTCCGGGCCGCGTTGAGGAAGGCCCTCCGCAAACCCGCCGCCGAGCGCTACACCACGGCGGAGGACATGCGCGACGTGCTACGGGAGTGCCTCGTCCAGGTTCGAGAGGCCAGCGACGGCCGCCCCTATGGCCGCAAGGAAGCCGCCGAAGAGCTCGCCCGCCTCATCACCGGGGCCAGCCAGAACCGCGACGCGACGGTGCCTGGCAGCGTGCGGTTCTTTTCCTCCGGGCTGGAGGCCCATGCGCTCGGAGCGGCCACTCCCGCCGTGACGACCGAGCCCTGATGCCCCTATCGGGTCAGCGCGCGGGCCATCGTGACGAGCGCCTCCAGCTTCGGCTCGTCCAGCTCACGCGCCAACGTCACCAGCCGGCGCAGCAGCGGCGGCTCCTTCTCCTGCTCACGCCGCTCGTCCTTGCCGGGCCGCGCCAGCCCCAGCAGCTCATCCGTGGAGATGCGGAGGACCATGCTGAGGCGGCGCAGCATCCCCGCGCTGGGGACCATCTTTCCGCGCTCCACTCGGCTGTAGACCATGGGGTGCATATCCACCAAGGCCGCCACCTCCACCTGGGTCAACCCCAGGCGCGCACGCGCCTCACGCGCCGCCTTTCCCACCATCATGCCCAGTTGTTCGTCCATACGCGGGAGAACGTAGCGCATCCGGAGAGGATGGCTGGGGTGGAAGCGACAACCCGGCGCCTGGCGATGCGAAGGGCAAGACTCTACCTTTGGGGTTTTGGAGAAGATAAATTCCTACTTCCGCCACGTCCCCTCCCTCCAGAGACAAGCCCCATGCGACAGGGAAGCCATGAGCTTGACAGGAGGGGCGCGCGGCGGAGCGAGCCTCCAGCGGTGGGCGCATGAAGGCCCAGCGCCTTCGGGGAGACGTGGGCATCGGCACCCAGGTGGGGGGCTTCGTCGTGGAGGGCCTGCTCGGGATGGGCGGCTGCGGCGCCGTCTTCCGGGCCCGGCGGGGCACCGCGCGCTTCGCGCTGAAGCTCCAGTCGCTCTCCGCGCTGGGCGGTTGGGCCCAGCGGGAGGTGGACATCCTCCGGAGGATGAACCACCCCAATGTCGTGCGCTTCCACGCGTGCGGCCTGTGGCGGGACACCGCCCCCGAGTGGTTCTACCTGGCCATGGAGCTGGTGGAGGGGCGACCGCTGAACCGGTGGGTGGATGAGGAGAACCCCAGCCCGCGACAGGCGGCGGGGCTGGCGCTGGGGCTGGCCCGAGGACTCGCGGCGGCGCACGCGAAAGGCGTCCTCCACCGGGACCTCAAGGAGTCCAACATCATGGTGCGGGATGCCACCGGGGCGCCCGTGCTGGTGGACTTCGGCGTGGGCTCCTATCCCGGCGCGCCTCGCCTCACCTGGAGGGTGCTTCCCCCGGGCACACCGCAGTACCGCAGCCCGGAGGCGTTGGCCTTCCGCAAGTCGCACGCGGGCGAGGAGGGGGCGCACTACGCGCCCACCGCCGCAGATGATCTGTATGCGCTGGGCGTCGTCCTCTACTGGGTGCTGACTGGCCGCTCCCCCTTCCCCGCCCCAGGGACGCCGTCGGAGGTGGAGCACGTCATCTCGCAGCCACCCGAGCCGCCTCGCGCCGTGAACCCGAGGGTGCCCGGTCCGCTGGACGCGGTGTGCTCGCGGCTGCTGGAGAAGCAGCCCACGGCGCGCTTTCCCAGCGCCGCCGCCCTGGCCAAAGCACTGGAGGCAGCACTGGCCGCCGCGGACGTCGAGTGGGACCGGCCGCTATGCGCGTCGTGGGAGGAGCCACCCGAGCTCCCAGCGCCACCGCCACCACAGGGTGGGCTGGAGGCATGGCGGCACCAGGGTGAGCCCGCGTTGTCGCCGCCCAGACGCGGCAGACGACCGGGGCGCGCCCGACCTTCCGTCGACAGTGGCCGCGCGAGGCCAGGGGACGCACGGGAGGAAGCGGCACCTGGGGGCGCAGCGCCTTCCAAGCGGCTTGCGCCGGGGGCCTTACGCTCCTGGAGACCCGCCGCACTGGCGTTCATGGTGGGCACCCTGGCCGCGCTGACGCTTGCATGGGAACTCACGCGACGCGACGGCGCGCCGTCAGCGAGCAGGGAGTGTCCAGAAATGGCGTCACCGCACACCTCGCCGGAAGCTGTCCGGGCCGCGGTCCCGCCCTCACCGGCGGCCCTCCTCCCCGCGACCGCTGCCCCTCTCATGGCGCGCGACCCGAAAGAAGCATCACCCGTGAAGAAGCCAGACATCGCTCCCTCATCTCCTCTCCCCTCACGGCCATCGCGCTCAGTGGGCACACTGGCCCGGCGCGCCGCCGCCACGGCTGCCGCATGCACCGCGCTGGCTTGCCCGAGCGGGCCCGAGGTGCGTCCCGCGCCACCCTCCGAGCCATGCCCAGAGGGCGCGCTGCAAGCCATGGAGGCGCGAGGTCTCCGCGTGGGTGAGCTGGGCTCCATCCTCTTCATCCGCGGAGAGCCGAGAAATATCACCGTAAGCGAGGGCTGGGTGCGCGTCCGCGTCGGGGCCACGCCCTATGACCTGGCGAATGCAACCCTGAGCGGACGGCTCAGCGTGAGCGAGCGGGTCTACGGCCGATTCACGGAAGCGGAGAAAGACGGCGAGCGCTTCCCCGTGTGCATTGAACTCCTCTACCCGGGCGACGACCAGCGCGGCTCGCCTCGCGTGGCAGGAAACCATCCGCCCGCCGAGCCCGTCATCTACTCCGTCTCGGGCCTGAAGGTGGTGAGGCGCTTCGAGTGACACTGCGTTCCCGCACCTGGGGTCTCCCGTGATGAATGCCTCCGCGGCGGTCCTCCTCATTCACTCGCTCTTCATGGCACAGGCGGCATCCCCCGCGCCGTCCCCCACCGCCCCCTGGACACCGATGACACGGCGCCTCACGGTGGGCCTCCAGTCCCCCCGGTCCGCCACACCGCCCCCGGAAGTGCGCATCAGCCCCGGGATGGGCACGCTGCTGCTCTTCGACACGGCAGTGGCCCGCGCGGAGTTGGAAGGCGAGAAGCGCTTCACCCGCATCCGGCTGGCGGGTGACACCCTGACGCTGATGCCCTCCACGAGCGTGGAGGACAGCGAGGAGTTGCAACTGACCGTCCACTTCGCGGATGGCGCCGCGCCCGCGAGCGCGACCTTCCGGCTGGTGCCCCACCCTACCCTGGCCGATCGTCAGGTGGAGGTCCACCGACAGGCCCGAAGCGCGGACTCGCTCCATGCCGAGTTGATAGAGAAGGAGGAAGAGGTGCGGCGCCTTCGAGAAGAACTGGCGCGGATGGAGGCTGCCCAAAGCCTCCCAGATGGCCTCACTGGCATGCTTGCCACCAAGCACCTGGACAAGAATGGTGTGCGGGCGCTCTGGCTTGCTGGGCAACTCGTGCGCCACCCACGCAACGCGCTCAATGTGACGTACGCGACGACCTATCGCGCCGCCACCCAGGTGGCGGTGGCCGTCGAGTGCGAGGAACTGCGCGGGGGCGCGCCATGGGAGGCCCGGGGCGCGACACTGGTTCCCCGCGAGGGCACCGCGCTCCGCGTGCTGCGCGTCTGGCAGGCCGCGCCCACCACCGCGGGCATGGTCGGCCAGCTCATCGTGGAAGCGGAGGCAACGAACACCATGAGCCCAGGCCCCTACACGCTGACGGTCTGGGCGGCGGAGGGCGACAAGCGCTCCGTCATCTTGGGCAACGTGATGTTCCCGTGAGTGCACCAGCCGGGCGCCAATCCTCCTATGCAACGCCCGTGTCCTCGCAAGAAGCGAGGCGCGTCCCGCGCACACGACACGTCGAGCCGTGGTCCAACGTGTTGCGGGCGGAGATGCCGACTCTTCCGCTGCGCCTACCGGGTGACGACGCTCTTCAGCCCCGTTCGTGTCTCGAACTCCTGGCGCAGTCGCTCCAGTTCCGCCGAGTCCTCACATCCCAAGATGAATGAGAAGGTAGGCTGAGTCGGGTGTCGGTAGAGCAGCAGCGCGGCGTCTCCCCGCTCGTACAACGCGCAGTGCTCGGCAGGCGGGATGCGCTTGAAGCCCTTCTCCTCGGCCAGCGCAGTCACCATGTCCGAACGATAGCGAACTGCGGCATCTGCATCATCCGGTGACGAGAACTTCCGCCGGAAGGGCAGTTGCGGCAGACGAAGCTCCTTGAAGGCTTCGTAGTAGAGGAATTCCTCCAGCCCCACATACTGGGGAGAACTGGCCTCGGGGGGATAGTTCTCCTCCAGGGCCCTTCGGACGACCAGGCAGTCATCGGCCCCATGAGGATTGGACCGGTCCAGGAACCAATCAAAGCTTGAGGGCCCATTATCCCCAGCCATGGGAATATACCTCCCATGCCGCAGTCCAGGCATGGCGTTGTAGACACTGCGGACACCATCAATGGAAAAGGAGGCGTCAGCAAGTTCAAGGTCCCCCATGGTTGCTCCCATTGTTTCAAGGAAGTGACGATAGACCCCCGGAAGAGGACCCGCCTTTTCTTCCAGAGCCATGATGTCAAATCGGCCTGCCGGAACGACCTCCTTGGAGAAATTGGGGCGATACCTCTCGACGAATTCAATGAAAGATTTCAATCTTCACTCCCGATTCAGGCGCAGCTTGCTTTGCAGTACATGGCAGGGAGTTTCTGTTGACATTCCGAGCACGAGGGCACGCTCTCGCCATTGCTAAATATTTGCTCGCGCTCCTCAGGGACGGAGGAGTTCCCGTCATCCAGACCTTCTATCCGCACCCAGAACTTTACTCGAGGCCCTCGATCGGGCTTGATTCCCTCGACCGCTGGGTAGAACAACCGTTCGATGAGTTGCTTGGGTTTGTGCCCTCCGTGGTTTTCCATAATCCGCCTGGCGGCACAGTCCCAGTCTTCCTGCTTGGCTTTCGAACCAACGGGAGGGCTTACGCACTCAAAGCCCGTAGAGATTACGATAGCCAAGAAGCCTGGTGGCGCGTGCCCCGAGCAGGCCACAAGCTTCTTGCCAGTACATGTGCAGACCATGGCGCCAATCATGTACCCCTTGCTATGGGTTCCGCTGCCTCGACTGTATCGAAGTACTGCGTGCCTCTTGAAGAAGTCTCCAAGGGGGGCGAGTTGTGCTCTCAGCGTAGAGAGCTCGCCTGGCAGTCTTTCCAACTCTGTTCGTTGTTCCGCCTTCAGCCCCTTGCCCGCCCTCCTTCTTTCCTCTGTGTTGAGCGTCACCAGTTCTTGGAGGCGTGAGTCCTTTCGCTTCTCTTCTTTGTCCAGTCTGGCAAATTCCAGGACCTGCTGCTTCTGTGCGGCGAGCGCTTCCTGGAGCCGTTCAAACAGCGCCGCAATCGCCGTCTGCGTCTCTTCTCCCGCCTCCAGTGGGTGCGTCTGCCCGCAGAGCGCGCACGGAATGTCATCGCCGTAGATGACGGTCATGACGCCGGAGGCCTGGATGATGCCCGTCATGGTGGCGGCATTCGCGGGGCTGCCGGACGGGCCGCAGTTGTTGAGCATGGGGTCGCCCAGCAACTGCACATTCCTCCCCTCGATTTTGACGTTCATCGAGCCGGGACCGATGAACTTCGTCGGGCCGTGGGTGTTGCTGGAGACGAGGCCACCTCCCGTCCCCTTGCTGGCCATGTCCCCCTTGCTGCCGAAGCTGGCACCGGCAATGGCGACGGGGTGCCCGTTGATGGTGACTGTCTTCGAATACCCCTCGGGCGAATCGCTGCTGTTGCCGATGTTGGGCAGGGGCGTGGGCACGAAGGGCGCCGGTGGGCCGGGCATCTTGCAGACGTTGGGCAGTGTGGCCGCGGCAACTCCCGCGCTGCCTTGGGTAACGGGCGTCCTCGGGAAGTTGACGGTTACCTTGGCCATGGTTTCACTCCTCCTTCACTTCCGGACAGTGGCTCTTCCAGCAGTGCGGCGGCGCGCAACCCGGCTTCCGAACTGCCCCAGAGTAGCGCGCGGGGGCCCCTCGCATACCGACGCCGCCAGGACTGCGCGCAGAGGACGAGGTTCAACGCCCCCGTGGCGGCGCCCACCTCGCCGCAACTGCTCACAGGTGTGTGAATGACGGAGGCGTCGCGGAACGCGGCCCCCAGCCGCAGGGCGACGAAGCCCCACTCCTCGGAGCGGTAGCGCTCGCCGTTGAGATCGCTGTGGACGCACGCCACCACCTCGCGCGTGTCCTCCAGCGGCACGAGCGCCTCCCCTACGGCGGCCGTCAGTCCCTCGCCCAGGTTGAGAGCATCCGTGTGGATGAGCTTCGTCTCACGGGCCGTGGCGGCGGCGCGCACCGTGGCGTGGGGTGCCAGCCTCCACCGACGCGCGTCCGGAGCGGCCATCACCGCGACGAAGGCCGCGGCCTCGCCGGGGGCGAAGCCCGTGCGCGTCCCTTCTTCCAGCCACTGGTTCCGCTCGCGCAGCCAGGCCAACGTTTGGACGTCGTGGTAGCTGTCGACGCCCCCGACAATCACCAGCGGACAGCGGGCGACGCGGCCCACCCGTGTCACGGCGTCTCGGAGTCCCTCCAGCGCCGAGGCGTGGCCCGTCAGCCGAGGCTCCACCTGCAGGCGCAGACGCGCACTCCCAAGAGCCGCGAGCGCGGCGACGACTCGCGCGGCATCCGCGGCCTTCCAGCCCGGGCGCTCCTCGGGAAGTCCCACCAGCACCGGCACGTCAACACGCTCCGGAGGGATGGCGGGTGCCAGCCTGGCGAGGACTTCCTCCAACGCCATGGCCCCCAGTGCGGCCATGCGCGCCGCAGCGCCCCACTCCTGCGCGTCCAACAGCCCGTCCCTCGCGATGAAGGAATCGGACTGGCGCCCCAGCTCCGGCAACTGGACGCGCCGCACGCGGCTGATGCCCGCACGCACCGCCGCCGCGACGCTCTCCGCCGTCGTCCCCACCGGGGCACGCGCTCCCGATGCCACGAGTACCGCGTCGACGCCCATGTCAGTCCGTCCTCTCGGTAATGGCTGTGAAGTCGAGGCGCTCGGTGTCCTGGGGACCGACTCTCAAGCTCGTCTGGAAAACCATGCGCACCTTCATCACCTCAGGCTCAATGACGACGGTGCCCAGGGTGGCCTCATGGAAGCGCCGGACGGCGCCGAACCAGGTGGTGAAGCCGAAGCGCAGGCGCGGCAGCGTGAAGTGGAGCGTGCCCTTCGGCGTGAGGTGCACCAGGGCCACCTTCTCTCCACCCACGAGGTGGCGTGAAGGCCGCTGGTCAGCGGGGGCGCAGAGAGAAAAGCGCTCGTCGAAGTCTCGCGGCAGCAGCGGGTGTCGCGTCTTCCGCCAGGCCTCGTCGAAGGTGCCTGCCAGTTCGAGCCGCGGCGACCAATAACTGGCGATGGGGCCAAAGCCAGCCGGCCCCGACTTCGCTGGGTTGCCCCGCAGGTATTCGATGCGGTGAGCGGGCTGGTCCACCAGATGCGCCTCCCGGCTGGCCACCCCGCGGCCCACGGGGTTGCGCGAGTCACTGACGTGCTTGCGCGTGTCCGCGTCGCGCGTGTCGGTGCCTCCCCAGGCCCACTCGTAAAGAATGGGCTGGGTGACGAAGGGCTTGGGAGACGAAGGCCTCACGCCCGCCAGGCCGCGCGCATGGAAGCGCTCTCCATGCACCACGAGCATCTTGTCGACATCGTGGATGCGGACGGCGACCTCGACGCTGGGCGCGGGCCGCCCACCGGGCGCATGGGCACAAGCGTTGATGAGGACGTCGGTGTTCAGCTTGGGGGCGACGAGTTCGGCCTCGTAGCGCAGACTGGAGCGCCCAGGCTCCCCCCAGTAGACGGGCTCCCGCAGCGGAGGCTCTTGCGCGTCGGCTGGGCGGAGGTGGCCCGCGTCGTCGACGTCGAAGGTCGCCTTGAGCGCGATGAGCCAGTGGTGGTGGCCGTCCTTGTCACGAACCCACGTCCGCTCCGCCGCATAGGGTGTCTGGTTTTGAAGTGCCCACATGGTTGGTGACGAGGCGTGCCGTGTGAAGGAGCGCGGCTTGGGACCTGCCCTCAGCGCAGGCCGCTGTCGAAGGACTGCGTGTGGATTCGAGCGCTGGCTGCCCGGGCCTTGGCCAGCTCCGCGCGCTGGGCGTGCGTGAAGGCCCGAGTGCGCACCATCAACGTGCCCTGACTCCTCAGCGCCAGCTCGCGGGCGAGGACATGGCGGCGCCGCATGGGGCTGGTTTCCAGCACCTCCACCAGGACGCTGCCATTGAACGGGCGACCGAGGAGGTACCTCGTCCCCTTCGCGAAGCGCTTCTTCTCCGCGTCCCACCAGCCCCGGACGGCGGCCACGTTCGGCCAGGGCAAGTCGTCCTCGGGCCTGGGCACCAGGTCCGCGTCCAGGTCCTCCTGCGACTCCGGCGGCGGCGGAGCACCCTCGGGCCTTTCGCCAGGGAGCAGGGCGTAGGGCGCCTCCAACCGAAGGCCTGTCATGGCCGAGAAGGCCTCCCCGGCCAGTTGTGCCACCGCGGGCACCTCCAGGTGCGCAACGCACGCCTCCATGGCCGCCACCCGGCCGCTGAAGCCCAGGGCCCAGAGCGCATCGGGCTGGAGTTGCTCCACGTCCAGTTGCCCCAGCAGCAAGGCGATGTCTGTCTCACTGCCGCCCATGGCGAGCAGCACCATGGCCTCAAGGCTGTGTGCATCGCGGGCGCGCACGGCGGTGCGGCACGTCTCCCAGGCCGACCTCACGCCAGACGCAAGTCCCGCACCCATCGCCGCCGCGCGAATACTGGGGTGCGGGGAGTCCAGCAGGCTGGGAAGCAGCCCTTGCGCAGAATCTTCCGGCAAGGGCAGGGTCGCACGCAGGGCCGCGACCCGCGCCCGCTGCTCGCCAGAGGTGAAGAAGTGCGCCAGCACCTCCGGAGGTGCCTCCTGGCGAAACGCCAGCGCCTCCAGCACCTCGACCTGCGGCGCGGTGTCCTCCTGCTTCAACACGTCGAGCAGGCGTGCGCCCAGCCCCGGGGACTCGCTGAGCTCCAGGGCCCGTCGGATGAAGCCACGCGCTTCGGGCTCGGCCTCGCGGAGTCGCAGCAGGACTTCGTCCACCTCGCCGAGGGCCAGCAGCGAGAAGGCCGCCGCGCAGATGCGAAAGGCGTCCTCTGTCGCGAAGGCGGGGCGCAGCACGGATTCAACCGAGGCGGATGCCCCCACCACCAGCCCGTCCAGATGCGCGAGGAGAAGCTCCTCCAACCTCGCAACCTCAATCAGTGAAAAGTCTGGCGCCCCCAGCGCCTTCTCCCACTGCAGCCACCGGAACTCGGCCTCGTCGAGGTGCTCCTCCAGCACGTCTACCAACACCATGGTGCCCGCCCCCCTCGACTCCGCGAAGCGCCGCTACAAGGGCTGACATGAACGCGCGAAGGATGTCTTGCTTCGCTGGCGGCCGACGCGTGAGAGCCATTGCTTTGATTGCAGTGGCGATGGCGAACATTAAGTGGAGAACGCGAGGCCGGGACAACACGCGCCAAACCCCGTACGGCAAGTCGCCGTCAGCCTGTGAACGGAATGGGCGGTGGCGTGGCTTGATTGGAGCAGCGCCCGTCAATGACATCGCCCTTCGGGGCAACGCAGCTCACTGACCCAGGCCGCCCAGGGCACCCGCCCGTGGGCGGCCGTGGCTGACGTCTTCCGGCACGGACAGGGGAGTGCAAATCGACGGACGCGCGCGCGAAGCCGTCGCTCGTCTCCTGGGAGAGTGAGCGACCGTTCTCCCAACCCCCATCCGCATGCGGGAGCCTCCGTCCAGGCAGGCGCGCAGCGGGCACTTGTCGTGTTCCCCCCGAACCATGGGCCCATCCCCCTGTCCCCACTGAGGACTGGTGGACACCACGACCGCGGGCCGACATCAATGTTCGACAGTGGCCACGTCCACGACTTATGTCCCAGGACATGATCCCCGCACCCACGGAGGTGCTGCTGTTCACCCTGAACGGCCAGCGCTACGGACTGCCCGCACCCGACGTGCGCGAGCTGGTACGCGCGGCGCGCCTGACACCGCTCCCTCGCGCGCCCGCCGTGGTGGAGGGCCTGCTGGACCTTCGGGGAGAGCTGTTGCCGGTGCTGGACCTGCGCCTGCGCTTCCGCCACCCGCCCCGCCCGCTGTCTCCCATGGACCACTTCATCGTGGCCTCCGCGGGCGACCGCTGCGTCGTGCTGCGCGTGGACCGGGCCGAGGGCCTGCGCGTCCTCACACCGGATGAGTGGGACGCCACGCCGCGCCAGCTTCCGGGCGTGGGCTATGTGGCGGGCGCCGTGAAGCTGAAGGACGGGCTCGTCCTGGTCCACGACCTGCGCACCTTCCTGTCCGAGGCCGAGGCCCTGGAGCTGGATGCCGCCCTGGCCGCGCCGCAGGAGCCAGAGCCGGAGCCGGCGTGAATTGGGGTCCCTGGAGCCACCCGGGTTATGCGGCGGTGCTCGCGCTCGTGGAAGAGCGCGCCGGGCTGGTTCCGCCGAGCTGCCCCGCGTCCGCCGAGGAAGGCATCGCCCGCGCCATGGAGCGGGCCGGGCTGAAGGACTTCGACGCCTACCGCGCGCGGCTCGCGGAAGACCCCTCCGCGCTGGATGACCTGCTCATCGAGCTCACCGTCGGGGAGACGTATTTCTTCCGCACGCCCGAGCACTTCGAACACGTGCGGAGCGTCGTGCTCCCGGACCTGCGCGAGCGCCACGGCCCGGACCACACCGCGCGGATGTGGAGCGCCGCGTGTTCGTCCGGCGAGGAGCCCTACTCCATCGCCGCGCTGCTGCTGGGCGAAGGCTGGGACGAGCACATGGCCGTGTACGCCACGGACGTGTCGCGCGGCGCGCTCGGCCGGGCCCGGAAGGCCCACTACGGTGACTGGTCCCTGCGCGGCGGCTGGGCGGACCGGATGCGCGCCCACCTGCGCGCCGAGGGACGCCGGTACGTGCTGTCACCCGAGGTGCGGAAGCACGTGCGCTTCAGCTACCTCAACCTCGCGCTCGACACCTGGCCGTCGGCGGACAGCGGCATCTGGAAGCTGGACGTCATCTTCTGCCGCAACGTCCTCATCTACTTCAACCGGCCCACCATCGAAGCCGTCGCGCGCCGGCTCCATGACGCGCTGGATGAGGGCGGCTACCTCTTCACCGGCCCGTCGGACCCGCCGCTCGGTGGGCTGGCGCCGCTGGAGTCCGTCCTCACCGAATGGGGCGTGCTGTACCGCCGGCCCCTGCCCGGAGCCACCCTCTCCCTGCCCGTCCCGGCCGCGTGGAGCCCGTCCTCCACCGGCGTACCCGGTACCGTAACGGGCACCACGTCCCTGGGTACCACCACGACGGGCCTGCCCTCCGGTTCCGAATCCTCCACGGGGACCGCGCTCCCGGGTGCATCCGCTCCGGGCCGTCCAGGCGGCTCCGCGGCCAGAACGACGGCACCCGCCTGGAGTCCCCCCGGAGCGGTTGGGACCTCCGCTCAGGCGGAAGGAACGCGCGCGGCGGGCCAGCCCCAGGCCAGCGCGGGGTCCGTCCTCGGGAACACAGCGGGAACCGGTGCCCCCGCCTCGCGAAGCGGCGCCCTCCCCAGGGCCGAGACACCGACACACGCCCCCAGCGCGGCGGCCATGCACGCGGCCCGGCAGGCCCTGGCGCGGGGCCACTGGCGCGAGGCGGCTCAGCACTTGGGGGCATTGGACTCAGACGCGGACACCGCCGCCCTCGCGGTGCGCGCGCTGGCGAACCTGGACGCCGCCGCCGCCGTCTACGCCTGCACCGAAGCGGCCGCCCGGCACCCCTTGGTGGCGGGGCTGCGCTACCTGGAGTCCCTGCTGCTGCTGGGCCAGGGGCGCGCGGCGGACGCGGAGCGCGCTGTCCGGCAGGCCCTGTACCTGGAGCCCACACTCATCGTGGCGTGGCTCATCCTCGGGCGCGTGCTACGCAGGCACGGCGACACGTCCGGCGCCCTGAAGGCCTGGCGCGAGGCGGAGCACCTGTGCAACGCCTTGCCTCCGGACGCGCCCGTGCCCCACGCGGACGGCGAGAGCGCCAGCAGGCTGGCCGAGGTGGCGCGTGGAGAGCGGTCACGCATGGAGGCAGCCCAGGCTGCCGGTGAGGAGCTGAGCTGATGCCGGGTTCCGGCGGAATCGACTGGGAAGCCACACGCGCGCGGCTGGCGCGGCTGGCCAACCTGGAGCAGGAACAGGGCACCTTGTCGCCCGAGGAGGCCACGGCGCTGCTGGAGGCCCGCGCCCGGGCACTCTCGCGCGAGCCCCGTCCCCAGGTCGACCCTGGCACCTTGCGCGAGGTGGTCCGCTTCAAGGCCGCCGGCCAGCGCTATGCCCTGGAGTCCCGCTTCGTGCTGGAGGTGGTGCGCGCGCCGGAGCTGGTGACGCTGCCTAGCGCGCCCCCCGCGCTGCGCGGCCTCACCCTGATGCATGGCGAGGTGCTTCCCGTGGTGGAGCTGGCGCCGCTCTTCGGACGCGCGCCTTCGGACGCCGCGGGCCCGCTGCTCGTGGTGGGCGTGGGGCGGGCGGAGCTGGGCGTGCGCACCGAGGAAGTGGAGGAAGTCACCGTGCTGGCGGGCAGTGAGCTGCTGGCGCCGCCCACCTCCCTGAACGACGCCGCCGGACACCTCGTGTCCGCGGCCGACAGGGAAGGCACCCTGGTACTGGAGGGAGAGGCGCTCCTGGGTGACAGTCGCCTCATGTTCGATATGTCCGGCGAAGGAGCAGTATGAGCATCGGGAACCGCATCGCACTCGGATTCGGACTGTCGCTACTGATGTTGCTCATCGTGGCGGGTGTGTCCTTCCAGGGCGCCAATCAGCTCACGACGAGCACGGCGGGCCTGCTGACAGCCCATGAGAACTTCCGCATCATCCGCGAGGTCCGCGCGCTGCTGATGGACGCCGAGTCCGGCCAGCGCGGCTTCATCCTCACGGGGGATGAGTCCTACCTGGTGCCCTACCGGGAAGCGACGGCGGCGCTCCAGAATGACCTGTCCCGCCTGCGCGACACCATGGCGAACCACCCCCACCAGCGGGCGCGCCTGAACCGGCTGGAGCCCATCGTCACCCAGCGGGTGAACCGGCTGGAGGACGGCATCCGTCTGCGCCGCCAGGAGGGCCTGGAAGCCGGAGCGAAGTTCATCCAGGCCGGCAAGGGCCGGGAGGTCATGCTCCAGGTCAAGCAGGTCATCGACGAGATGCTGGTGGCGGAGCAGGAGCGCTGGGACGAGCACGCCACCGCCGCCCGGGACATGGCCCAGCGCATCCTCTGGGTGCTGGGCATCGGCACGCTGCTGGGCGTGGTCATCGTCGGCGGGGGCAGCTACATCATCACCCGCGGCATCACCACGCCGCTGCGCGCGCTCATGGTGGGCGCCGAGCAACTGGGGCGCGGGAAGCTGGAGCACCGCATCGACGTGAAGGGCCAGGACGAGACGGCCCAACTGGCGCGCGCGTTCAACGACATGGCGGAGAAGCGCCAGCAGAACGAGGTCCAGTTGGAGAAGGAATCCGAGCAGCGCGAGCACACGCTCCGCACCGTGGCGGAGTTCGTCAACCAGCTCGCCGGCGCCAGCGCGGAAATCCTCTCCAGCACCACCGAGCAGGTGGCCGGCGCCCAGGAGCAGGGCAGCGCGGTGACGGAGACGGTGAGCACCATCGAGGAAATCACCAAGACGTCCGAGGAGGCCGCGGGCCGCGCCCGCGCGGTGAGCGACTCCGCCCGCCACGCCGAGGACGTGGGCCGCAGCGGCCGACGCGCCGTGGAGGAGGCCGTGGGCGCCATGGGCGCGGTGCGTGAGCAGGTGGAGTCCATCGCCTCGCGCATCCTCGCCCTGGCCGAGCAGGCCCAGGCCATTGGCGACATCATCACCACCGTCAACGACATCTCCGAGCAGACGCACATGCTGGCGCTCAATGCCTCCATCGAAGCCAGCCGCGCCGGCGAGCACGGCCGCGGCTTCGCGGTGGTGGCCTCCGAGGTGAAGGCCCTGGCGGACCAGTCCAAGAAGGCCACCGGCCAGGTGCGCCAGATTCTGGGGCAAATCCAGAAGGCCACCCACGGCGCGGTGATGACCACCGAGGAAGGCACCAAGAGCGTGGCCACCGCCACCCGCGTGGTGTCCGAGGCGGGCGCCAACATCCAGACGCTGTCGGACCTGCTGGCCCAGGCCTCGCTGACGGCGGCGCAGATTGCCGCCTCCGCCAACCAGCAGGCCACCGGCATCGGCCAGATTCGTCAGGCCATGCATGACGTGAATCAGGCCACGCAGCAGGCCCTCATCTCGTCGCGGCAGACCGAACGCGCCATGCAGGACCTCAACGGCATGGGCCAGAAGCTCAAGGGGCTGCTGGGAGAGTACGGGCGCTGATGGACCGCGACCGGTTGGCCCAAGCGCTGCTGGCCACGTTCCTCGAGGAGCTCGAGGGCCACGTCGTCTCGCTCAACCGCGAGCTGCTGGCCCTGGAGCGTGAGACCGCGCCCGCGCGCATGGCGGAGCTCGTGGCGTCCCTGCTGCGCACGCTGCACAGCGTGAAGGGTGCGGCGCGCGCGGCCAGCGCCACGCGGGTGGAGACGGCCTGCCACCGCATGGAGGAGCTGCTGGAGCAGGTGCGGGACGCGGGCGCCGGCACGCCCGACGTGTACGAGCTGTGCTTCACCACCGTGGACGCGCTCGACGACGCGGGCCGGCGCCTGGCCGCACGGGAGGACCTGGCGGGCTCGCCCCTGGAGAGCCTGCTGCCCCAGTTGGAGCGCGCCGTCGGACGCCGGTCCGGCGCGCCCGAACCCACGCGCGCCGAGCCGCCACCGTCGCCTCCGCCCATGCTGACGGACGCGGTGCCGTCCCCCTCCGCCGCCCCGGCCAGCGTGGAGCCGCATCCAAGCGGCGGCGCGTTTGCCGGAGCCGAAGCGCTGCCCGTGCGCGTCTCCGCGCAGAAGCTGGACGCGCTGCTGGCACGCAGCGGTGAGCTGCGCGTGGCGACGCTCCGGCTGGAAGGCCGCGCGGACGCGCTGGAGTCGGTGCGCGAGGCGCTGGCGCAGGCCCGCGAGGCGGTGCTCGGCACGCCCGGCGAACAGGCACTGCTGCGCGCGGAGACGGAGCTGGCGCGGGTGACGCTGGAGCTGGCGGCGGACCGCCGGACGCTGGGCGGCGTGGCCACGGGCCTGGACGACGAGGTCCGCCGAGCGCGCACCCTGCCCTTCGAGGAAGGCTGCGAGGGCCTGGAGCGCGCCGCGCGCGACGTGGCCCGCAGCCTGGGCCGGCAGGTGCGGCTGGAGATTCAGGGCGGCACGTTGGAGCTGGACCGGTCGCTGCTGCAGGGGCTGCGCGAGCCGCTGCTGCACCTGGTGCGCAACGCGGTGGCCCACGGCCTGGAGAGCCCCGAGGAACGCCAGCGACTGGACAAGCCCGCCGAGGGACGCCTCCTCCTCACCGCGCGCCTCAAGGGCAGCCGCGTCGAGGTGACGGTGGATGACGACGGGCGCGGCCTGGACCTGGAGGCGCTGCGGGAGCAGGCGCGCGCCCGGGGCCTGCGAGTGCCTGAAAGTGACGAGGAGGCCGCGCGGCTGGTGTTCCTGGCCGGCCTGTCCACCGCGACGGAGGTGACCCAGGTGGCGGGCCGTGGCGTGGGCCTGGACGTGGTGCGCATGCACGTGGAGGGGCTGCGCGGCAGCGTGGAGGTGACGACCCGGTCAGGCCAGGGCACCCGCTTCATCCTGGACGTCCCCCTCACGCTGAGCACGCTGCGGGTGCTGCTGGTATCGGCGGGCGGGCAGACGCTGGCGCTGGCCAGTGAGAGCGTGGCGCGGCTGGTGCGCCTGGCGCCCGACGAGGTGCGCGACGTGGAGGGCCGCCCCGTGTGGGCCTCCGGTGACGCGCTGGTGCCGTTGGCCTCGCTGGCGGAGGTGCTGGGGCTGCCGCCCGGCCCGCCTCGCGCGCGCCGGGGCGCGGTGGTGCTGGCCGCGGGCAGCGCGCGCGCCGTGGTGGTGGTGGATGAAGTGCTCGCCGAACAGGAGGCGCTGGTGCGCTCCCTGGGCCACCGCGTGCGCCGGGCCCGGCACGTGTCCGCGGCGGCGGTGCTGCCAGACGGACGGCTGTCGCTTTTGCTCAACCCCGTGTCCCTGGTCCGCGCGGCGGGTGGCCGCCCCGCGGCCTCGCTCTTCCCCGTCCCCGCCACCCAGCGGACGCGGCGGCGGGTGGTGCTGGCGGACGACTCGCCCACCACGCGCGCGCTGGAGCAGAGCATCCTGGAGAGCGCGGGCTATGAAGTGGTGGCCTGCGTGGACGGCGCGGACGCCTGGGAGCGGCTCCAGTCGGGCGGCGCGGACGCGCTGGTGCTGGACGTGGAGATGCCGCGCATGGACGGCTTCGCCCTCACCGAGGCGGTGCGGGCCTCGCCGCGCTTCTCCCGGTTGCCGGTGGTGCTCGTCACCGCCCGTGGCAAGCCAGAGGACAAGGCGCGCGGCCTGCAAGCCGGCGCAAGTGCCTATCTGGTGAAGAGTGCGTTCGACCCGACGAGCCTGCTGGAGACGCTGAGACGACTGCTATGAAGAACAACCCGTTGCGCATCCTGGTGGCCGAGGACTCGCCCACCGCCCGGCGGCTGCTGGTGGAAATCGTCCGCGCCGACCCCGCCCTGACGGTGGTGGGCGAGGCCAGGGACGGTGTGGAAGCGGTGGAGCTGGCCCAGCGCCTGCGGCCCAGCCTGGTGACCATGGACATCCAGATGCCGCGGATGGACGGCCTGGAGGCCACCCGGCGCATCATGACGGAGGTGCCCACGCCGGTGGTGGTGGTGTCCACCCTGGTGGAGCGCGACATCCAGACGTCCATGGCCGCGCTACGCGCCGGCGCGCTCGCGGTGCTCCAGAAGCCCCTGGGCCCGGAGTCCCCGGACTTCGACGCGGAGAGCCGCCGCCTGCGCGACACCCTCAAGGCCATGGCCGAGGTGAAGGTCGTGCGCCGCTGGCCGGACCGCGCCGCGCCCCCCGACCCGTCCTACGTCCTGGATGATACGGGGCGGGTCCTGGTGTGTAGCCAGGCAGGCGCGAGGACGGTGGGCCGGCTCCCCGAGGAG